>NHGE01000052.1 GCA_002172375.1 Euryarchaeota archaeon TMED129
AGTTACGTTATCAGTAAACTGAGAGACTGCATTAACTGTCAAGACATCAGTGTTTGCATCACCGATAGTGGTCAGAGGACCATTGATTGTAAATTGCTCATTGAATGTAGCGTAACCATGGACAAGGATTGCACCATCAGTAGCGTTACCCTGACCCACACGACCAATCGTTGTGTAACCAGACTCACCAAGGACAGAGAATTCAACGTTGTCATTAGTGTTGACCTTACCAATGTAGAAGTCATCACCAACGTAAAGGTCTTGGACAATACCAACACCACCAGCAACTCTCAGTTGAGCATCAGCATCATCTGCAAAAGATGCGTTGTGTGCTGTGCCGCCACCCATGTAGGTGCGGTATAAGACATCAACGTTATTGAGTAGAGAAGGACGTGTGCGAGCAGTGCCAGCATCCTTGACGACCAGACGATCTGCCAGATAGATGTCACCACCAACACGGAGATCCTTATCCATGTTGACGCCACCAGCGAAGGTAGCATTACCACCACTGCTTAAGGTGATGTCAGAATCAGTCTCACCAATAACGATGTTGTTAGTGCGCTCAAAAGTGTTGACGCCGCCAACATTAAGACTACCTTCGATATCTGTATTACCATTCGTGCTCAGAATACGGAACGTTTGATTACTGCCGTTGGTAATAGTAAAATACTTACCAGTGACATCCATCAGGAAGTCATTGTGGAAGACCACATCATCATCGACATCCAACTCAGCATTGAATGTCACGTTGCTATCAACATTAAGAGTTGAATCGAAGTCAACACCATTTACTACATGGAGTGTCCCTTGGACATCGGTATTACCGTTATCAGAATCAACAGTAAACTTATTGACTGATCCAGCAGTGCGGATAATAAATTCTTTGTTATCAGCAGTGATGATGAGATTATCTGTAATCTCAGTCTCAAGTTGAATATCCACTGTGCCTTCGATAACAGTGTTACCAGTTGCACTCTCGACAGTAAACTTGTCAGTAGTATTATTTCTAACAGCGAAGTTGGCATCAATGTCAACTGTGCCATCAATCTCAACGTTACCATTCAGGTGGGTCGTGCCACCGACGTTAAGATTCTCAGAGATACCTGTGCCACCAGTCACCACCAAGGTGCCAGTTGTAGGTGTCTTCCAAGTAGAAGAAGTGTCTGTAGTTAGTCTGAGGTTACCAGCAATGATAGGAGCGTCAGTGCCAGCATAGACTTCAGAGGTGTTAGTCGCATTGTAGAGGAACCTATACCCGCCAGTGCCAGACCAAATGTTAGAGTCCGCATAGTCTTCATCCCAACCATAGAATCCAAATCGCTCTTGACTATCATAATACCTAAATTCAATACCACGGTCTTTGTTATCATCTGTTAACAGTGTATCCTCGCCACCCAACGTCATGATGGGGTCTTGGATGGTCACTACAGTTGAGTTAACAGTGGTTGTAACACCATCAACTGTCAGGTCACCACGGATACGGACTGTGCCAGTAAGGTCATCATCGTCATTAGGATCCAACACCATGATGGCATTGGTTGTAGAGATGACATTATCCTGAATATGGAAGTCTTCGATGTTGACTCTATGGTCAACGTCAGTCACCACAATGGTGATGTCCTGATCAGCAGTCAGGTTGAAAGTTGCATCTCCACTACCAGCATTGGTAACGTTGATATCCATGGAGCGATTAGTCGCTTCATTTACCTCTAGGGCAATTTCGAGATTTCCCGAGGTTCGCTTAATGAACTGGTCGGCTTTTGTAACATCAAGAGTAATGTTACCACTGATGGTAGTATCGAGGTTAATGTCAACAGCACCAGTGAGAGATGATCCACTGGTGGCACTACCGTTACCGTTAGCGTCGTCAGCAGTAATAGCAGGATAGGAATTACCCTGACCCAGAATTGCAGGTTGGAAAGGATATTCACCAGTATCGTAACCAACGATACGGAATACGCTACCGCCAGTTCTGTTGTTAACGTTAATATGATTAAGCTTGGTAATGCCATGATAAGCATTATCAGTCGTCCTTTCGGGGTCCAGCTCAAAAGTTTCAGTAGCATTTTGATCTGTAAACATCAAATGACCCAGTGATTGCAACTGGGAATTTTCAATGGCGTTAGCCGCAATCGTTACATGACCATTAACATCTACGTTGAAGTCTTCCTGGTCAAAACTCGCAAGACCCTTTTGCTCGATGGCATCAGTACCCAGATCTCTCCATCCACCTTGATCGTCTGCATCACCATTTTGGATGTTGTGTGCTGGCTCACCGAGTCCTGCACCGATATCCCTAATAGCCGCTTGGTAGACTCTACCGTTAGAAGCAATAACCTTTGAAAATCTAGGATACGCAGTAGCGTTATCGTAAGTGGTGAAAGATGTTCCAGACTTCGCGCCCTCCGTTGCTGTGGCGATTGGTGAAGTATTAGCATAAACCAGACGACCATATCTGTCAACTTCCAAGTTGACTGTATTGACTGTCTGCTCACCAGTTGTAGCACTGATCAAAGGATTGACCAGAGCATCCATTGAGTTGAGGGTATTATACTTACCCACCACAACTGTGGTATCTGCTAGGTCAACGAATGGGTTATTAGTTTGAGCATTACCATTTTGTACAATGATACGCCCACTACCACCAGTGATGGTGCGGTTTACTAGGGTGCCTTCTGCTTGACGAGAGATTAAACCAAAACCTGCCATGTTGGCAAGGGAGGTCAGATCAGTATCTAATGGTTGTGCGTCACCAATACCATACTCAGCAAGAGTGTTAGGTGTCTCAGCATCGATAATACGACCACGGGAATCCACCGTGATACGGGTGTAGGTGCCTGTTGCTGCTAGGTTATTCTCATCGTAGTGAGGAAGTGCAACCACATAATTCAATTCGGCAGTAATGGTCAGGTTTGAGGATCCATCAAACGTGCCAGCACCAGACATGTCACCACCCAAGGCAATCTGTCGTGCGTTTGCCAGTCGGGTTGCTGTAGCAGCGTTACCCACGAGGGATGCAGTAATTGCACCTGCCTCAAAGTTACCGTCAGCATCTCGTTTAACAAGAGTGTTAGCGGTATTAGATTCCGTCTCGATCGGTCTCTCATATTTGAGAGAGTTCCAGGCGGTGACACCATCACCGATTTTGATACGCGAGGTATCAATTTCGATTCCCAACTCACCTTGGGCGAGAATGGGGTTGACGTTTGCCCACTGCTGAGCACCGTCACGTCTTAATTGAATTCTATTTGCCATTGCTTAAAAGGATCCTAGCACAACAGTTAGTCTGTCTGACTTATTTATGTCACGAAAAACCCCCCTTTCGGGGGGTAAGGGTCAAGTGTTTTCCAGGTCGTCGGGATCAACAGTCCCGTCTGGACGTGGCTCAACTTCTTCTTCAGTAGCAGGTGGATTGAGATACTCAAGAGTCTCAATAGCACCTAGAAGTTTTAGAGCGGTAGCTTCATTGCTCTTAATCTTTTCTGCCATCTCACGGTTGTCTTTCAAAAGACCTTGGTAGCGAGTTTTGAATTGATTAAGCAATTCCTCTTGTGAGGCAGTTTCAGTCACATCAGCTGGCATTGTTGTCTCCTTGTAGTAATGATTTAAGTAGGTTTTTGATTTCACCGATATCTGATTTTAACCCAGATACCTCATCTTGTAAAGTGTTTAACTTCTCCTCTTTCTTGGATCGACGGTCATATGCCGCCATATAGTTGTCATACTCTGACATATTACAATTCACAATGGCATTACTATTTGGGTCACGAAACCAACCATCCCTGCCCTCGACAGGGATTAAGTCATCGTTGAATGGTTTAATGTAATCAGAGTCGGTTGACATATCCAAGAATAATTATTATAATAACCGTGTTAGGTTGCAAGAGCAATGGATCTGAGATCAGCTATGAGTGGTACTCGTGCCTGATTCTTAGACCTCATTACAATCTTCACTTGGAAAGCATTGAAGTTAAGTCCCCTTGCTTCATATGTATAATCCTTCCAGAGGTACTCTTCTGTAGGAGTCGTATCATATGCTTCACCTAAGTTTTGATTGGAAGTAGGAAGACCCATTTGTGTCCAACCAATAGTATTAGGATCAGTTGCATCACCAACCTTGAATGCCTTGTAGTAAATACGAAGCTCGGTAGCAGGGTGGCGAGTGACTTGGAAATCAATCTTCAGTGAGCGTGCTTCTTTACCCAAACGTGCAAGACGTGTGATATAGACAGCATCATTTTGATCACCGATAGCAAGAGTAGAAACATCTTGGTCTCTATCAATTTGTGATTGCTGACCGTAAGTTGATTGTCCACCTGGCCACATATTCACGCGGTTAGATGTTGTAATCAGTGACACACGGTCAAGGTCAATACAAGGAGAGAGTGATGTTTTATCAGTCTCAAGCATGATTGACATGGTAAGAGACTTGTTACCATTCAGTTTGTTTTGCTCGTTGATCTTAGATGCAACCATCTGAGGAGCAGTAAACTGGTTTTGCTCATTCAATACAATGTCAACATAAGTGCCATTATTGATGAAGGAGTTTTGGTCAACTACAGTAGATCCATCACCAACAGATGTGGAAGTAGTAGTATTCAATCTTGCTGACAGATTTGTATCTGCCATAGTCATCGTAGACACCGTAGGTGTAATGGTTTCAAACTGGACATTCTGTGAGGCATATACATTAGTGCCACCACCACGAATACCGTTAGTTGCAACACTATCAATGTGTAACATGTAGGTATCTATCCATGGGCAAGAGATAGTAGTGTGGACCTTATTGATTTGAGTTAGAGGAATACCATCAAGGTTGTAGCATTCAACAACTGCACCAGAGGCGTGCTCAACATCAGCAGTGCCGTTATTACCTCTACCAGAGGTTGCCACTGTGATAACTTGACCGTTAGTAGAGATTGCAGAGTACTGGATGATCTCATCTTCAATCTTCAAATAACCTTGGTTAAGGTTACCAATTGGAGATCCACCAATAATGGTGTGGAATTGAGATCCATCATTGACCTGAATCGAAGTTGCTCCAGCAGTCAGAGTAGTTGTTAATACAGTAGAAGGCACTTCGGAGATAATTCCTTCAACCTCAACGTTGTTACTACGTTGGTGCATACCGTGGTTTCTGTGATAAACCAACACTTCCTTATCATCGTTAGGATAAGAAGGAGCAGCCGTTGGGTATGCATCGTAGGAATCACCGCTATAGTTGACGCTAGTGATCGTTGCAGATGTGCCACCTGGCTCAGATAGAGTATCCGAAAGATCGTATGCTCTAGTAATATAGTTGAGTGTCAATGTCTGGGTCCCAGAATCATATGCAGTAACAACACCAGTTGAAGCAGATGTAGATCCACTTACAACATCACCAATTTCAAACGTGCCGTTAAAGATTGCAGACAGGACAATCGTAGCGACAGATTGGGAAGAGGCGATACCTTGGAAGGTATTGTTGTTAGCATCGAGGAAACCAGCAGACCAGATACCATCAATATCTGAGATAGTAATGGTTTCAGGATCAGAAACTGCATCGAATTCAGTAATCGTACCTTCTGCATTAGAAGGTGTTTGGACGATTCTTGCACCAACTGTAAATGTATAGTTGCTACCAACAGGAAGCGTGAGAGTCTGCTTAGGTTTCAGAGTCTGAATTGGATTTTCAATCAGTCTGTGAATACCATTGTTACCCTTACCAAGCTCAGCGTTGTTAAAGATTGCTGTGCCCACATTCTGAGTAAACTCAGCACGATACATTGTAAACTTAAGATCTTCATACTGGTCAGCAGTCCAAGTAGAAGCGTTTTGGGACTTGAAGAGCACACCAGCATAGGGTTGCTCTGAAATTGTCCTTGTGCCTGTTACATCAACATCGCCCATTCTGGAGATCCAAACGTTATATTCGTTGGAGTCAGACAGAAGCACGAAGCAATATTCAATGTTTGATTTAATATAAACAGGAGATCTGAATGTGAATCTTGTAGGAATACTTGCGTTTTCCGACAACTCCACAGTGTCAGGATCGATAGTAGTATCAGAGAAAGGAATAATATCCTTGGTAGGATAACCATTCTCCATTGTCCTGATCTGAATTGAGATAGGAATGTTAGCGTCCTTAGTCCTGAAGAAGATGTCAACACCTGTCAGGAATACGCCACCTTCCGAATCGCAAATAAATGATTGTGCAAGAGGGTCATACCAACCAATCTGACGTTGCTCTGTTCTGGTAGTAATAACAGTCCTTTGGTCGTTAACTGTATCGCGGACGATCTCAGCATTACGGACAGCAAGAATATTTTCTCTAACAGTTTGCAAGGTGCCAGTTGCAGAATACGCTGCATCTGCAGAGGAGTCTACATTTCCAGGAGTCCTATCATTAGTATCCGAAGTTGTAACTCTAACCGTCCTTGTGCCAGTTGCCCAACGTGGGTTGGAATCATTCTTAGGAGAAGGAATGAAGAAAGTACCTTGTAGGTTACCAACGTTATCAGCAAGAAGACGACGGTCCCTTACAACAGCACGAGCGCCAGAGGTCAGTCCAAGAAGGACTTCACCCACGTTGATGTTACCGTAGAAGTTGGGGTTGACTGTCTCTGCCATTGCAGTGATATCAATATTCAGGAAGCTGGTTTGTGATGCATAAGACTCAGCAAGTGTAGCAGCACCAACACCATAAGGGTCAGTCTTATATCCATCATTAGCAGCAGCAACCTTCAGTCTTGCTCCAGAAGTCTGACCAACCACAGTCTCACCAACCACGAATGGAGTTTCGTTAGAGTTGGGATCAGAAGTAGAAGACTTAGTAAGCTCAATAACCTTGGGTGTTACATAACCACTAACATTAACGCCATCGAAGAAGTAATACATTCTTGTGCGAGGCTTCAGACGATCGATGTTGAAACCAATGTTTCTAGATCTAATCCAAGGGATTGCTGTTTGTGACAGCATGGTATCACCAAGAGACTTGCGGTCAATCTTGGGAGTAACACGAGTCCTAACACCTTGACGTGCCTGGTTATTAACAACACGATAGGTGCGTCTCTCATGTAAGAAGAGTGGTTGACGACCCTGACCGTGACCCAATCTACCAAGTCTACGACCACCAGAAGAGAAACTACCAGATCTGTTAGAGAATCTAGAAGTAGACTGGACGGATTCACCAGTCCAGTTGGTTTGCCAACCACCCCATTGGATAGGAGCAAAACCATTCTGGTCAATCTGCAGGTCTCTAGCAACAGCAGAGAAGTCACCTTCAACGTTTTCAACACGAGCAGGAAGACGCTCAATATCAATCCAGTCGTCAGATGCAGGTGTTAGGTCAATACGACCAATGAATGTAAACACGTTGAATGGGTTAACATTCTCAGTCCTAGATGCATATGGTTGAGTAATGATTGCCAGATCTTCATAAGGCAGCATCACCATGTTTCCAGTAGTCTTAACAACATTACTGGATGCACCCATGTTAATTTGCAAAGGCACATTAGTGGTGTAGTGTGAAGGACGGAGGTGACCCTCTTTGAAGTCCATCGAGCACTTATAGTCAATGTTGAGCACGTCACCAACAGTATGATCGGTGAAGTCATCCACAACATAACCATTCTTCAGACGGTCGAAACCGTTATCATCGTATGTCTTAGTGTTGTCTGCTTGTACTTCCAGCAGAGACAATGAGGTGTAATACTCAACGTGGGAGAGTCTGGTCTCCAGATCTCCAATGTCTTTCATGGTATAACGCTTAATGATCTCAGGATAGATCAGGACATCACGCTCAACGTCATACACATATGGACGCATCTCAATCGTTGCGAGAAGCATCGCATTATCAATTTTATCAGGATGAGGAAGATCCTCAGAGGACACACCCTTAACAATCTTCAGTTGATTGTCGTGTGTCAAATATAACTTGTCTGCTCTAGGAAGATAGAAACAGTAGTCACATCTAAATTCTGTGTTAACCTTAGGGATGTCAAAGATGGTGGATCCACCGACACCACCAGAGGTATCAAACTGTCTAGATCCAAAGTCAAGCGATGCACAATTCACAAAGAAAGGTGCCGTAATGGTGCCAGATCCAGATGCTAATTCACCGATACCAGGACGGAAGTCAATCTGGTCACGGAGATAGTTAATCGATCCATCCAGTTTATACTTAGGAATCTCTTTGTAAAGGATACCAGTGTAGGACTGGGAGGAGAAGTAGTCACCTGAGGATTCATGCAAGAAGTAGTCAAAGACTACGAGTATCTTACGAATTGGTGGGGAGAATCCAGGAAGACGAGTCAGTTTACAAACATCATAGAAATGTGCTTTCTGACCAGACTCTAACTCAAACTGGGTTGTGATAACCTTAGATCCTTTAGAAACAGATCCTTCAGAGTCATCAACAATTGCCTGTAAAGGATTGCTATCATCATCAACACCATCAATGGTTTCACCAGCGATGAATGGAATCTCGTTAAGGGCAACAAANTACAGTCTCANTGTTGCGTTNACAAACTGNATNACTCGACCACGAGCACCAGAGGTTTTACCAACAACAACTGTGCCNTTATCAAAGAANGTAGATTCTGACAACACCATNTAAGGTGATTCNGCATCANNATCANTNTCAGANTCATATACAGCATGAATCTTATAGACATCATTCAATGCGAATGAAATTTCTTCATCTTCAATACGGGTGCCATACAGGTTACCATATGCCAAACCATACTTAGTCTGGTCATTGTTAACTCTTGTGCGAGTCACCTTCATTGCACGCATCTTAGCGGCAGTCTTAATCTTTCTGGTGACGATATTCTTAGAGATAAGAGCAGTCAATTTAACAGTGTTGACGTTAGTCAAACCAGAGATGGTAATAGACTGTGCATCAGCACCGAAGGTAACTGTTAGTGTGCCAAGGTCATTGAGGTTGTCAATGTCAAGGTTGTCACCAACACTATATGAAGATCCAGACTCAGCAACAATCGTCAGCACATAGTTTTCATCATCAAGTGATGCAAACTGCTCTGATTCAGGCAGAGACACAGTAACACCACCAGACACAACGGTCTTATTAGCGAATGTCCTATAGACAAAGAATGATTCGTCAGAGATTGACTTCATCGATGTGCGAGGTGTGTCAATAGACAACTCACCATTCTGATAATCTTTTTGGAAGATGAAAGGACGCATCCTCACCATCTCAGAATACTCACCATCAGCATTACCACTACCCTTCTTGAGGGAGGCATCCATAACAGCAGTTTGGTTGAGGTAATCAAAGATTGCTGCTCCACCTGTAGCGATGTTACCAGTGTTGGTAGCAATCAGAGTAGGGTCAACTCTCTTAACTCTTAAAGTATTGGCACCATTTAGACCAGATGCAGTCGTAGTAACAACATCACCAGGACGGAGATCTTCTGCAAACTTGGTCCTAAAACCTGTAGAAAGAGCACCAGTGCCACTAACTGTAACAGTAGAAGACTCAATAGAAGCGTTATCATTCAGCAACCAGTTTGCTGCAAATGTTACAACGTTGCTATCATTTCTGCCAAGAGAACGACGGACATCAGACAGGTTATAAGTATGTGCTGCTTCCAATGTGCCGATCACACGACCATCTCTTTCAATAACTTCATTATTCATGAAGACACCAGAGACCTGCTCGAGCTTACAGTGAGTGCCACTGCCAGCATCAGCAACGAAACCACGAGCACCAGAGGTGCGACCTCTAAGCACATCACCAATAGTAACAGNGTTGTTACCAGCTGCAAAGTTTATAGCAGTAAACATCTGTGGATCAAAGAACCACATGTCATACTGGTTTGCCTGATCAACTTGAATCTGGACAATACGAGCTCTACCGATTTGATTACCGACAACTGAGTTGGAAACACCCAGACTCCAGTCATCATATAATTCAATAACTTGATATGCATCAGATACACCTTCACCAGTTAGGTCAGCCCAACCATACTGATCGTAGACCTTAACAAAGTTACCAAGTCTAAAGTGGATAATTCCATTTTCTACACAGGTAAAATCTCTAGGTTTGGCAGAGTCAATATACTGAGGTGTAAGGAATTCAGTCCTGTACCCTTTAACGTACGCTCTACCAGGAGAGATCTCATAACTTAGGAGATCATCTGTAGGAGTATTGTTTTGCTGAGTCGTTTGAGCAGGAGTATATACCCCGTTGTTAAAACCATCATCAAGACATTCTCTTGCCTTGATACTGAAAGTGTCGATAACATAGTCGCCAGACTCTTCATATGTCCGACGTGCCATCGACTTCTCAAGCTCTGAGTATGCAGTATGATCAACAAACTGCTCAACTTTACTGTTGTTAATTCGTAGTAATTCAACGAAGTTTTTATCAGTTGAATCATTGATTGCTTTCTTAACAAGTGTGGTCTTAATCTTAAATCTATGACCGCCAGGTGCTGAGTAGTTTGAAGTGCCTGCAGCGTTGTCATTCAATGACGGATCGTCTTCTGGAGTAACAATAGATTCACTAACTTCCAGACCAACCCTGTAAGAAGGGTTATTGCTATATTGCTCAAGGATCAGATTTGCAGTTGCAACATCAACAAAGTGACCTCTAATAAAGTACACACCATTGTTAATGTATGCAGCAGATGCAACCGCAGTAGAGTCAACGGGTAGCAACTGTCCAAATGGTGATCCAATTTCAATCAGTGTTGTGCCAAAAGTAATTTCGTTTTGGGCAAGCAACTGCTCGTTAGGCTGGAATCCTTTAATGCTAGTGTCAGAAACTGTATCACCAGACTCGATATACTTAACGTATAGAGTGGCGTAACCACGCTCAGATTCTGCAGCAGAAATTGAATACAAGACCTTTGCTTTCACGCCAGTCGTGATGCCCTCAATAATCTGACCGTGTAACTGAGTCCTGTAGGTTTCGACATCGACACCTAGGAATGATTGTTGTAGAATGATTGCCTGCACATTCAAGTCATAACCGACCTGACCAGGAATAACCATCGCACCTTCTTTGAAGAAGTGCTGACCGATGGATTCAATCTGATTCTGGAGAATAGATTGCAGAGTCGTTAATTCACGCGCTTGGATAGGATATCCAGGGCGAAACAACACTCTGTAGAAATTCTTATCCTTATCGAAGTCGTCGAAATAAGGAGCAATATTTAGATTGGTATTCTGGGGCATCGTTTAGAACTCTACTACGATCTTAATGTCTTCGATTTGGTCACCAGCACGAGTGATAGCGCCTCTATTATCTATGTAAATAACCCGACCCGAATTTGGCTCAACCTCAGGTTGTGCATAACCGTTGGTAAAAGACATACCCAAATCATACTCGGTGTTATTAATAACACGAGTGGAGGCTCCTGATACAATTGGGAAGTTAATATCGGGGTCGGCAGATGCACCAGATGTTGCACCCACGACTGGGTTACCACCCTCAAATTCAATCAAACTACCAGTGAATTCAGGGAAGACACCATCAATTCTATTCTGGTAATACTTAAGCACTTTAGTTGTGTTATTCCATGAGATCACACGACCACGAGCAGTCACTTGCTGACCACCGATTGTGCGAGACTGTGTGATAATTTCATCAGTGCTAAAGTTACCTGTAAAGGTAGGAGCAAAGATCACTGACTTTGTAGCAGACAGAGTAAGATCTGCTGCCAATTCTGTTGTACCGTATTTGTTAGGATTGATCACCAAACCAATACGACGGTAATCGTTATCAGTTGGGAAGTCACCGCTACCTTCATCGTAGGTAAACTTCGTGTTGAGCATGACTCGGTATCCACCCATTTCTGTCGCTGGCTCAGCACCATGACCGACAGTTGGGGGAATGATCACTTCAACGGTGCCGCCTGATCCTGCACCTGCACCGATACCGTTGACTTCATCGATGATGACTTTTCCGAAGGTGTATCCTGATCCACCCGATGTGACAGTAGCATTAACAATACGCCCCCCATCGACAACCAAAGAAACACGACCGCCAACACCATCTCCTTTGATAGGCACATTCTCGTAGGTTCCATTGTTATACCCTGCACCAGAAGAAGAAATAATAACTGTATCAATCTCACCACCGATTGCATCGGACACCACAGCGGTATCACTCAGCACAGGCATGTATTCGTTGGAGAAGAATTTCAGTACAAGACCCACAGGGATCGTATACATATACTTCCAACGATAACCGTCAGCAGTGGTAATAATAGAAGTTGAAGTACCCGTAGGCTCAACAGTAGAAGGCTTACCGTTAGGATCACTAGGGGATGTTCCGTTATAGATGCACTTATAGACTTGATACGATGAGTTAACAACGTAAAAGTCTGCATCATAAAGTTTGGTAGCACCAGAAGATGCGGTTTTAGTTGCACTGTAGTCATGACGATACATATCGTAAACATAACCCAAGCCACCAGTGGTCTGCTCAGGAGGAATCCAGTCAGTCCTACGAATAACTTGAATAGTATCATTCGCCAGCACCCGTTTCATTGATATCATGTCAGCGAAGTCATCGCTAAACTCTTGGAAAGAGTCTACAGGATCAGGCGCTGCATTCTCGTTATCCCAAGGTTGGGGACGACCGATGAAAACGTACATACGATCACGACTACTTCCAGCATCGTTATCAGTCTGAGCAGGATCGGGACCTTGCAGAGACTTGATGAGCCGACTGGCAGTAAAAATTCTAAATTGGTCGGTTAATAGCGCCATTTGTTACCAATTATCCTATAGTTTTATTTATGGGGTTAATACTCACCCTCATTTCTGAGGAAGTTGTTATACTCGACTGCGATGATTTTTGCTTGAGCACCAGAGGTGTTTCCTTGCAATGTTTCACCAGCAGCAAACTTGTAAGTTGGATCATTACTTTGAATTGATTTAACATCCAAATAGTATTGACCTGTCTTAGGTCCAAGTCTTCTTGCTGTTGTAGTTGCTGCAATACCAGATGTCTGTCCAGCTACAATCTCTTCGCCACCTGTAGTGGGGACGTTAAACAAAGTAGCAGTAATGTATTCAATTGTAATGATTGCAGTGGAGATATGTGCATCACCATCTCCTAAAGCACCTGCAGATTGGACAGTGGCAACCAGTTGGGTAGGACTGCCATCATAGATTTGATCACCAATTTGGAAGAGTGTTGTATTTGTGCCACCTAATTCTTCCTCAATACCATATTTAGACGAGGCAATGCCTCCATCTAAATTAACTTGGTTTTCATAATCCGTTCCTGTGTTGAGAAGGTCAGGAATACCATCTCCAAACTGTTGGACACCATCAGCATCAACAAACTCTTCGTCATCATCTTCAAATTTTCTGTTTTGAATAACTGACAAAGGTGTAGTGAATGCAACAATGTCATTACCTTCCAATTCAACCAGTGTATGTGGTGCAACACCCGTGCCGCTTGATCCAGAAGTGCCTGCAAAGAATGCAATAATTTTAGACTTCTCGTTTGATCTGCCAGCATCAATAAATGCTAACTCATCAACTTGGAATGTCAGATATAATGCTCTCTCAGTCTCATCCCAGTCATAGACAATAGCGACTCTATTAGTTGCATTCTCAACAACACGTCTAACTTTATCAGTAACTTGGAAATTATAAAGTGTATCTCCAGTAACGGGATCATTTTGGAGAGTGTCAAGAATAACCTTCTGGTCAAATCTAAAGTTTGTGCCCCTGTCACATCCATCAAATGTTGTGGCAGTTTTACCTGTATATCTGACAATTTCTCTACCAAGAAGGAATTTACCAGATCCAGGATAAGGCGCAGTTGACTGAACGTGAATGGTTTCAGCACCAGTGGTCACGTCAGTCAGAATACCTGACAAATTGTAAATAACAGAGTTTAGAGACTGTCTATTTCTTGCAGTCTTAATTAGGTTTGTATCTCTTGTGAATATAACCTGAGGAGGATTTACATAACCATCGCCACCTGTTAGGAGGTCAATAGTAGTAATAGCACCAAGATCAATATATGCCGAAGCACTAGCACCAGATCCACCACCACCAATGATTTGAATCAAAGGGGGATCTTCAAAGAATTCACCAGGATTGGTGAGGGTAATCGCAGTAACTTTACCAAATGGGTTTACGCCAGCAACACCAGTTGCACCTTGCCCACCACCACCTGAAATGATAATGTTGACATCTTCTTCGGTATAGTTTCTACCAAACTCTTCAATAGAAAGACCTGTAACCAGACCTGTAATAGGCACCAACTCAGATCCAGATCCACCACCGCCTCTAACTTCTGCTTCAGCAGAAAAGTATTCATCACCAAACTGAGTCATCTGGATGAAGTCAATACCACCGTCATCCTTCAGGAAGATCTTACCATCAGCAGGGACAGTTGCATTTTCATCTACAATTTCCAGACGCATGGGATCATACCCTTCACCTGGATCCAATACTTCTACAGCAGTGATTTCACCATTAATACCACCAATGACTGGTCTAAGTACAGCATCTCTAATGGGTGTGCCACAATTTTCAATACGAAGTCTAGGGGGGTCAGCAGGATCATACCCACTACCTCCTGTAGTAACATAAACTTCTCTTACCCCGAATATACTATTAAATACGGGAAAAATTGAAGCACCAGATCCAGAGACTGTTCTTGTCATTAGACAACCACGAGATTACCGACCATTCCAGAGTGAATGGTGCATTGATAGACATATGTTGTGCCTGCTGCAAGCGTCATAGGCACTGTCCAATATTGGACCCCAGTTTGGGATCCACTCACACCAGCAGTTACAGCAGCACCACCATCCGTCTGTCTCAGAGCAAATGGGTGACCACTACCAGTAGTGTTGTTAAATCTGTATGTGAAACCACGATAGACATAGATGGTTGGGTTTCCACTTCCAGTCCATCCGTTGTTGCCGAAGTTATATCCAGCACCTGAGCTTCCAGAAATCTCGAAACCAACAGCAGCAGTTGAAACCGCTTCAACTTCACCACTTGCATTAGTAATGAAACTCTGATTCTCTGACAGAGTAACGCCACTAGCAAGAAACAGATCAGCAACAATACTAACAGTGTTAGCAGTGACAGCTGTTGTTATACCGTTACCACCAGTTACTGCCAATGATCCAGTAGTGGAGCTAGCAGTAGTGGATCCAGAATCGCCAGTTACTGTTTCAAAAATACTTTGATCAACGTTAGGGGAATCATTAGTGATTGTTAGATTATCACCACCCACAGCAGTGGAGATCCCAGTGCCACCAACAAAATTAACAGTAGTAGTAGCAGAATTAGCTGTTTTAGATCCAGCGTCAGATCCAATGACAGAGAAAAGATTTTGATCCGCATCGCCTAACGTCCCCGTCATGTTGATGGTTAACGTATCTCCAGCAATAGATGTGGAGATATTTGTGCCGCCAGCCACAGTAAGCACGTCAGTAGCAGCACTCGCTGTGGTAGATCCTGTATCAGCTACAAAACCTTCAAATAGATTCTGAGTTTCGCTGCCACCACCAGATGCAGTAGCATCGTTGTCTGGATACCAATAGCTATTGGCAGCAGACCACTTGAGGACTTGACCATCAGAGGGACCACCACCGACTGTCATGTCAACATCGGTTAACTCACCAATGCTAGATCCAGCATCCAGCAATTGGATCCAAGATCCATGTGCCATGTAACCATGCCCTTCAGCATGGACATGAGCAAACATACCATGGTGTGTTGCCACATCAGGTAGATCGGATAGGGTTGCATAAGGGGCAGACCACTTAAAGTATCCATCATCACCGTCAACATATGCTAATGCGCTTCCAGCACCACCTTTCCAGAATTTAATATCACCTGTGCCTGCAGGCATGATATTAACATCTTCATTCGTATCTGAAACGATCTTATATGTCTTAACGTTAAGGTCTGCACTCAGTTGATCAACATGTCCCTCAGTAAATTGGGATCCATCCCATTTCATCACCTGTCCAGAGGATGGCGTGCCAACATTCACCAACAGGTTGGTGTCATTACCAAGAGCGGTATATAGTTCGTCAATTACGCTATTCAGTTTGATAGCACCATCTCTGAGACTATCACCTGTTCCGTCATTTGCTGACGATCCAATACTAAGATTCTGTTTTGCCATGGTGGGTAGATTTCTACAGTGTTATTTAGGTGCCATCGAAGGTTTGTGCCGTAGAGTCAAGAGTACTCGACGTGCTATCGAATCTATTAGCGGTAGATCCGCTACCACCACCAGATCCAGTAACAGTTAATGTTGCTGCATTAGAATCAAGTGGTGAGTTTTCTGCTTGTTGTGATACTCCAAGAGGACCGATAATACGACAACGGAATTTGTATCCCGTCATGTATGTAAGGGTGCTGAGAGTATAGGAATTTGTGGTTGCTCCTGTAATTGCAGCGAATGCAAATCCGCCATCTGTTGAGCGATACCATTGATATCCAATAGGTCCGTCTTCTGGACCGATCTCTGCCTGCACAGTAAACGTTGCTGTTTCTCCAGGGTTTGCTGATGCGTTTTGTGGTTGTGCCGTAAACGATAAAGTTGGGAGGACTGGTGGTCCACCGTCACCACCACCACTGGGTGGAGCAGCAGGTGCTTGTAATGTAAATCCAGTATTGATAGTCTCTCTAGTCGAGGTCCCAATCATATATGGAAACTCAGCGACATTAATATCATCTGGGTCTACAGATAAGAAATATGCATAGGTCCCATTCTGAAATTCTGGAGTAATGCAAAATCTGCCATTATGGATGTCTAGGTCACCCGTTGCCTCAACATACTCCCAGTCCTCCACCAGAGCGCCTGCAGGGGGGTTTTGGATGGTGTTACCATAGTCAGGTCTACCTGCTGCTTCAACTGATAAAGTTGAGTAGGAAGACTGCATAACTCTAGGGGTGCTCAAATTATCCCAAGGAGATCCATAAGCATAAGGTCCGTAGATGGGGAATCCATCAAACGCATATCCAACAATCTTAGAGTGACCGTCAGGATGTCTCAGGTTGTCACCATTATATTGTGTAGTGCCATAGTAATCGTTGTATCCTGCCATTGCTGACCCTTCTCGCCAACAATCAAGGAAGTGTGTGTCATGGTAATGATACTGACCACTTTGCTCAGGATGACCACCACATTCATCATCACCAAAATCTACAGGAGATTGTGGATAGTGTGCATTCCAACTAAATCCTACTGGCGGGTTACCACCATTACCCGCAGAAGGGTTAAACAAAGCAACGCCGTTAGCGGCAATGCCAATAGTCCCCAAAGGAGTTGCACTTCTTCCATTCCGTTGATCATAATACTCATATGTGCCAGAGGTGAGAGACTNTTGATCTCTCATAATAAGATCAAGTCTATCTGATGTTGCTAACCAACACTCGTTTGCAATAGATGTAAAAGTAGTGCCTTTATAAAGGAATACTCTTTTAATTCCATCACTAAACGTAAACATAAGTCTGTCACCCACTTGAATCTCGTTGTTAAACAACGAGTTATCATTACCAGATATGACTATAGACCTAAGGAATCCGTCTTGATTCCAAACGTTAGTATCGAATGTGCGACTAATACCAAAGGTCCCGCCACGGTAAGTAAAAGCATGATCGAAATCTTGCTCCGTTACTGTGTTTGGGTTGTTGGCATTAGGAAACGTGCCAAACCCTACAGGAGCGGGAAGACCATCCGCCGCTACTGTAAGAATGTCAGTGGCATCGTTATAACTTGCAGTTGCCCCCATGGTTTTACTTTTATTTAGATGTCGTCGAAGATTTGATTTGGAGTGAAGTTACTAATCACAGTAGCACCAGTCTGGACCGTGAGGATAGCAGACAGTGAGTAAACAGGTGTAGCACCCGCAGCAGTGATTGCAACTCGGTATTCATCACCATCATCTGCCTGAGCGGCATCGTTGGTATTGTATGTTGACTGGTTAGCACCAATGATGTTAGTCCAAGTCTGAGTGCCGTATTCCTTCTTCTGCCACTGGTAGTTGAGTTGCTGACTGTTTGTGACAGTAGCAGCAACCGTGAAGGATGCAGTCTGACCTTGGTTAACCGTTACGTTTACAGGATCCTGAGAGATTGCAATTGCTCCAGGTGTAATCGTAGTAGTGTCGCCATCAATTGCCTCATCAGCGTTGTAGATGTCTCTACCGCCGTTGACAGGCGTGCCTGAAGGATTAACAAAGTCGTCTGGGACAATGTTATCAATCTGGACTATTGGTTGTTGATAAGAAACACCAGGGGTCTTCACGTCAATGCGTGTGATACCCACGAGTGCCTTGATACGACCGTCGAAACCAGAGGATGAAATTACGTCCACGTTAGGGCGTGAGGTGTAACCATCACCAGAGTTGGTGAGAATTGCAGTATTCAACTGACCAGAGCGGATAGTTGCCAATGCTGCAGCGTTACGTCCCTTAACAGATCCCGTGTATTCAAAGGTGATCAATGAGTTGGAAGATTCGATCAGAGCAACGTCACGAGCGAATTCTTCACCGTCAATCTCAAGTTTGTCACCTGCTTCCACAGGAGGCACAACGGTTGCAGCGATCACGTCCGTGTCAGATCCAATGTAGGAGAATCCAACAAAAGTTGATCCTGCCCGAGGCACTTCAGCAAAGATGACTCTAGATCCGACAAGATCGTATGCGACGCCAGGTTCCTGAATGATACCGTTGAGTGAAATAATGATGTTGTTTTCTGGGCGAATCACGTTAGAAGAGACACCCTCAGTCAGAGTCAGTGAGTAGAAGAGACCTTCACGTCTGAGGTTGAAGGACGAGCGCAAGGAGTCAAACTCGAAGCTGATATCATCCATCTGACGGAGTTTACCAACATAGTAACCAACGAATTCAGATCCAATGTCGGGTGCCTCAGAGAAGTTAATCTTGTCAGAGAATGCGACATAGGAGCTGTTACCGCCAGGAGGTTGCAGGATGCCGTTGACGAAGATTAGCAGGTGTCCAGCGGGATCTGGGAAGTATGCTTCACCATTGCTGATCGTGAGATCAAACTGTGTCTGAGCGCCATCGAAACCACGGAAGTAACGATCAACGCGACCCTCAAGCGTGCGTGCAGAGGAAACTGCTCCACCCCAACCGTAGTCAGAAATGACGGTCATGTTGTCAAGGAAGTNGCCTTTAACATCTTCCAACCAAATGGTTGCTGTGATACCTTGCTGCTCGATAGAAGCCACGCGCCCGTAAGAGTTATATGGGGTGTCTGTGACCTGAGTAACATCAGCATATATGCTTGGGAAGTTACTACCAATATCAAGTTTACCGATGTTATTACCACCAGTAGTAAGAGCAGTGATTTCTTCGCCAGTGCCCACGGGAATCAAGTTACCGATAAACAAGCGATGGATGCCATAGATTGGATCGGTAGGATCTGCGTTGATGCCATTGATGTATTGGGTTACCGTTGCACGGAAACCAGGATCTTTCAATGTGGTGCCTTGCAGAAGGACAACCTCATCACCCACTCGGAATGTATCCGCGACACCTGTGTCAATGATTGCAGTTCCAAGCTCCAACTGATAAATGTTGGTGCCGTGGATATACTGGTTAAGTTGAATCTGTGTGCCAGAGAGACCCTTAACTTCAAGGATGTAATCAGTAACACTACCGTAGATAATATCGCCAGTATCCCATGCATCTCCGATGGTTTCAACGTCAATCGTAATACGACCACCTTCATTACCTGTGAGAGATCCCGACTTATTGAGGTATGCGTTAGCGTATGCCTCAGTAGCAGTATTCTTGTCAAACAACCAATCGCCTTGTGCGAATGCTCCTCTCTCGATGTTAATCAACATGCGAGAATCGAAAGAGACAACCTCAGCAGTTGTGCCACTATCAGCACCAACCAGTATATCGCCTACGTTAATTACGCCCGCGACAGTAGTCAGATTGACGAAGTTTAGACCACTTGAATCTGTCTTATCAGACTGGATAATCTTACCAGAAACAGCAGGATTTGATTGGACTGTGACATTCTCACCATTCTGGAAGTTTTCATAAACACCCAGATTCTGACTCACATTATTCAGATTATAACGAGTATAAAGTCTATTAATCTCTGCTTGGTTGAGCGAGACGCTACCAATTTCAGAGGAAGACTCAGAAGTGGTGCCGTAGATAACATCTGCGGGGTTAAATCCACCCTGTATAGGAGTCTGTGAAGGATCTGCTGGGAAGATAGAAGCAGATCTATTAATACCAGTACGTCTGACAACAGAGAAGATCTGCTGACCACTATTAGTGGTATCAACTTCAAGTTTTCTGAATCTACCATCGTGCAGGTAATGGGCACCAACCTCAAACCACTGTGCAGTGGCAGTCATCACATACCAGTAAGATTGACCAGTAAATTCCTTGACTGAAGTCTCGGATGCTGGGATATACTGAAGGATATCACCACGACGGAAGGAGTTGGCGCGATAAATTCTAACTCTATACTCGGCGCGGTCGAAACCAACGGGGACGATAGGAGTCAGAGTAACCAGAGCGGGGTCAGTGTTGTAGTCATATCCCAACTCATACTTGGTGCTGATGTTAACAGCGTCGCTGCTAGGCACCCAGGTAACACTACCTTCAGTTGGGAATTTGGATGTCTCCAGTGAATACTCAACACAGTTGAGTGAGGAGTCAATGATAAATTCAGATGCCTCGCGGTTGTAATCCAGGCGACCACCAAGTCCTAACTGATAGGTGCTATAGGTTGCCCAACCTGGATCTGTAATTAATTGATACAATACAGACTTGACATACTCTCTTACGCGAGTAGTTGCATAGATCAGATGTGTGCGAGAGATATCTTGGAATGCAATGAAGTTGCCTTCACCATCAAACCAGTTTTGGACCAGTCTAAATGCACCTGCGTTACCGCCAGTGATCATGTCATATCTGATTGCCTTGACGACATCAGCACAGAAATCCACTGTCATGTTAGTGGTGCTGTAGTAATTTACAGTCTCATCAAATGCTCTCTGTGCGATAGCATCCTTATTAAACAACAACATGTTAGCAATGGTCTTGTCAGTGTTGAATCCACCGCCAAGAGTATTTCTCATGATATCAAATAAGGTGTCAATCGCAGACTGTGGTCCTTCACAAGTACCTGCCTGATAGTTGCTATTTGTGTAAGCGTTAAGTCTAGTTGTCCTAACGATAGAATCCAACTGATTCGTGTTGTTGTTTGCTGCGTTTTCAATCGTATCGATATAGATGTCAATAAGAGTGTCAATAGCAGAAGCAACTTCAGCACAAGTTTGATTCCACTCAGCAGCAGAAGAATCATATGTAATACCAGTGTCTCTGACTGCAATCTCAGGCGTATATTTAATAGGCCAGATCTTAGGTAGGATGCTAACGCGGTTTGAAACGTCAGCAGGATTACTAATTGCATCTGTGACCAGTGCCATTAGAGTATCAATTTCAGTTGCAACGTTATCAGACTCATTACCTGTATAGTCAGGATCAACTAGACGTGATCTGTAGTATGACATATCACCTGTTGTATATGCCCATGCTGTTGTAGTTTCGCCCGATGGCACAGCACCTGCTGTAGCAGCAAAACCACCATCATTGGTACCTGCCAGCAATCCACTTGCTTCATAAAGACCAACGTTTAATCCAGGAGTTGAAGATTCACCAATAAGGTCGCCGTCAATCCAAAGTTTGACACGACCAGATCCAGCAGCAACTGTGCCACCAATCCTAATTTCCCAAGTAATCTCATGCTGACCACCATCGAAGTAATCTGAAAGCGTAGAGACTTGGACATCGAGCAGTGCGAGACCGTTGTCTGAGGAAGTAGATGCACCACCTGCATAGGAGTTAGCACCATTACCAGCACGGAGACGGAAGTATGTGCCACTATCTCTGATACCAAGGTATGCACCAGCACCAGAGCCACCAAGCTCCCAGAGGACGCCATCGGTAGGTGTGCCAGCAGGAAGTACTGTTACACAACTACAAACCAGATCTTCATCATTGGAAATACCAGTTGTTGAGTTGCTAGAGCTGTTAATATTGGTTGTGCCGTTAGTAAATGTGCGAGTGGTGGTGTTATTATAACTTCCACCAAGAGTGATACCTTCATCAACCAATGAATTACGAAGGACCGTAATAGGTTTGGGGACCGCCTCGGAGAATGACTGCCCACCATCCGCTTCAAGAGATCCACCGTAATTTGCAACATTACTGATAATCTGACCACGCATTGCACGTTTTACTAATCTCTTGGCTTCATTCAGAATCCAATTTACCTCTGTTGCCAAGGATGTAACGTGTGCGAGAGATCCAGAATATGTCGTATAGAATTCAGATACCCAGTTGATCCAGTTGTCACCATCATACTTGAGGTTGAATACCAGTGCTCTGAGGATATCAGTTACATCATGGACACAATCAATACTTCCAGCGGAAGTAAGTGAATCTGGTGTAGATCTTACAAATGTGTGAGTATATTGTTGACCAGCAGGAGAAGCGCCAACGTTAACTGTAACCTGACTATCTTGCTTAATAACTGCACCAGCAGTGGCACTCACGAATGCATGTGTATACTGATTTGCATTTGCAGCAACACCCACATAGCAGGTGAATGTATCAGAATCTACAACACTAACAATTAACCACTTATCAGCAGCAGGGTCAGTGGAGCGAGGATAGGAATGATTGCTAGCATTACCATCCATTGTGCAAGTGAATGTGATTCCATCAGTTGCAATTTTAATTCTGTTACCAGTTGATAATCCATGAGCACCATTAGTGTTAATTGTCATCAAACCTGAAACTGCGTCATATGCAGCAGAGGTTACATCTTGAGTAGTCGTGCCAATTGCAGTAACTGCAACTGTTGTCCCGTATGCTGGATCACCCTTGCGTGGGTAAGAATGCTCACTACCGTTAGCATCCTGAGAGCAAGTGAAGACCAAACTATCGGTAGCAATAGACATTCTATTACCAACGTTGAAGGNATGGTTGGGGANAGTAAGGACCATATCACCCGAAGATGCTGTATATGCAGCAGCCGTTGGGGTGAAATGCTCACCACCATCACTCCATCCATAACGAATAGCACCAGTAACTGCAGATACAAATGTGTGTGTATACTGCTGACCAGCAGGAGATTTGCCAACATCGACTGAGATTGTATCTACAGTAGCATCTGTAATTACAATACGTTTTTCATAAACAGGGTCAGTATTGCGTGGATATGGATGGAGAGATGCATTACTATCTTGACTGCAAGTGAAGGTTATACCGTTTGCTGCAATACTGATATGCTCACCAACATTAAGTCCATGATTAGGAATTGTGAGAGTTAATACACCAGCGGCAGCAGCATAAGTTGCAGTAGTAGGAGTAAATTCCTTCCACCACATTGCACTAGCTCCACCGTTGATGCTTAATGCAGGATACTGTGTGGTCCCTGCTTTAACTGCTTGCTCAGCAATCCAACGAATATTTGCGTCAATAACATCACCACAATCAGCAAAGATTTGCTCTCTGGGGTTTGCCTCGAATGTGGAAGCATCAATGTTATTAGGATCGTTTCCAGCAATATAATCTCTACCAAAACCATTTCTTATGGTAAGAGTTGCAATGTCCCTGACAAGTTTCATGACTGTGATAGTTGCTTCCCAGTCGTCTTCAATATGCTTCAGTGAGTTATTCTCAGTTTCAACATAGAGACTTGTAGCATCCCATGTCTTCTCATTACAGTTGTAGTTGAGGTCATGGACCATGGCATTAAGGATATCCTTAACATCATCCATACAGTTAACAGCACCACCCTTGATCTGGAATGCAGCAAATTTAGACATATCATTCATTGTCTCGACTGCCTCATGTGCAATCAGATCAATGTTATCCTTGAGTGTATTGGTAGCATCTTTATAACGATTCCAGTTAGAAACATTATCTTGAGGATATCCTTCATCATCAATAGTGATGGTATCATCTCTAAATGCACCGCGAGCAGTAAACAGAGGTGTGTGGTAGTCGTCTTGTGTCCATGCTGGTATGCCAAGATCTCCAGAAACTTCTCCAGGAGAAAGGAGCAAGTTGTTACCTGCTTTCTGGGTAAGATACTTAGCGTGCTCAAATGCATCAAGCATTGGATTCAACTCATGCTCAACATGGAGCACGTTGTCTTGAGAATCCAGATACTGATCAATAACTGCTTCAACTTGATATGTGCCGCCTGTGCAAAGATCCGCAATTACAGCAGGGAGAATGAATTGCTTAACATCTCTCTCACAATATGGTTGACCATAACCAGGCATCTCCAAGAATTGTGTAAGAGTGCCATTAAGGTCAATTTCATACTTATTAAGAATGTATCCAGCAACTTCTTCTGCAATGTAATCGCGGTTTTTCCAGATTAAGACACCAGTATCTCTGAAGATATCAGGATTAGGTGCCAAGACTTCTAGCACTTCACGACCCAGTTGATCAAACTCATCCTGGATGGATTGGGATGCAGGGGAAGAGAAGTTGTTAGGAATTCTCAGTCTCTGTGTATAGGTACCAGTCAGATCTGTGTCAGTTGTAGTAATTACATACTTACAAAGGACGAATGCCTGATCCCATGCATATAAAGTTTGCAGAATCTCACCACCAACGTGCTTCAGTTTGCCTGATGCCTCAAGGTAAGTACGAGCAGTGTAAAGTGAGTTGTAGTTACCACCGTCTCTCAAGTCCTTGACCAGAGCGCCGATGATGTAGTCTTTGGTATCCCTGATACACACGTTGGTGCCACCATAACTACCTTCGGCCATGTTGTTGCCTGGGATCGTAAAATCAGGGAATGCTGCCTGCATTCTACCGACTGCCTCTTCAGCAATCCATGCAGCATTGAGGTCGATAATATCAGCACAGTTTCTGTGAGAAGATCTACCAAGATCAACGTTTTCAATAATTGCGAAGTTTTGATCGTAGTTGATTTCCTTAACAGCAGCAGAGGAGATACGCTGACCTGTGTAGGTAGCATATGTTTCCTGATTGTTGATGACAAATGGTTGCTCACCATCAAGACCAAACTTGACATACTGGTTAGCGTAATCAATCTGAGTGGGAGGTACGAATCCAGTATTAAAGTCAGACTGACCATTCTTGACAACCACGTTGTCCATATAACCAGTAAACTGATTAGCACCGTTAAAGTCAGCGCCGATGTAGATTGCAGCATAACCATAATCGTTGGTATCGGCATAGTTGCCACCAACCTGCACACCATCAACATAGAGTTGCAAGACGCTAGTAGTCCTAACAACTGCAATATGATGCCAGTTGTTAGCAAGCAGCGTGCCACCCGTCAGCAATTGAGATGTGCCGTTATAAACTGTGATTGCACCAGAAGTCTGGAGAGTAATTCTCAGACCAGAAGATGCAGATAGACGACGGAAGTCAAACAGATGCTGAGTCGTGCTCAGGTTGTCTGCTCTAACCCAACCTTGGACAGTGAAGTCTGCAGTGTTACCGAAGGAGAAGTCGTAACTATCTTTGGTAACCAGATATCCAGTAGCAGGGAATTTAACAGACTTACTACCGCTAAGTTTCTTATATTTCTCAATAACACTTAGAGTAACACCATTTTGGTTAGCAGTAGTGGAGTTGGTAACATACTCACCATCTTGGAATGATCCAGTAACAGCGTCAGCAAAGATCCACTTCAGACCTGTGTTAGATCCGATTGCCTCAAATGTTGCACCGCTAGTAACACCAGTGATGTTGTCATTAACAATAAACAGACCACCCACGCGATCCTTATATGCAATCTTCGTGGTGCGGATATTTTCACCAGCAACGAAGGTGCCATCAGTGATGCTTGCGAGAGCGTTAATATTATNNAGATTTTGTGCTGCAATCGCAGTCGTAGAGATGTCTACGAGCGTAGCGATATATGCCTGGACGTTAGCACAATTCTGGATTGTTTCATTTCGGCCTGAGTAGTAATTGGGGTCGAAATACTTGGCAGTTGTGCCACCACCAGTAAAGACTGCGTTATCAAGTGCCTTGACGAATGCATGAGTATATCCACCACCGCTACTAACTGAGTTGGCAGAAGCAGAAACAAAGGTGTGAGCATACTGCTGATCTGCAGGAGATGCTGCAACGTTAACCGTAATGGTGGTTGCATCAGCGCCATGGATAAACAGACGACGACCAGAAGCAGGGTCAGTAGATCTAGGATATGTGTGAGTAGATCCATTAGCATCCATATCACATGTGAATACCAACGAATCGTTAGCAATATTTACATAGTCATTGATTTCAAGACTGTGAGATCCAATAGTCAATACCATATCACCCGTTGCTGGATCGTAGGTAGCAGCAGTTGGTGTGTATTGGACTAGAGGAGATGCACCGACGTTGACTGTGATTGTAGTAGCAGTCTCAGCACTAATAGCAAGAGGAGTGTTGAATGCAGGATCTCCAGCACGAGGATAGGCGTGGAAGGATGCATCGTTATCAGCATCACAAGTAAACACCAAAGAGTGTGGACGGACAGTAACAGTATCAGAAGTTGTCAGTGTGTGGGTGCCAATGGTAAGGACCATTTGACCAGTCGAAGGTGTGTAGACTGCATCAGACACGTCAAATTCTTGCAGATCATCTTCACCACCACTATAGGATCCTTGATATGTTGTAGGATCTTTCAGCATGAAACCAGTGACAGAAGTCCTGGAATTGACTTGATAATAGAGGAGGTTGTTGATTGCCTGGAAGGACAAGTGCATTGCCTTATCGATAGCAGTCAGAGATTCTGCATACTCACCGATTAGACCGTTAGCAATAGGTGCTCCAGCAGCATCAAAATACTTCTTAGTGAATTCGATGATGTTGTAGTTGCCACCCTGAGAAACGTCTTCTGCCAAAGCATCGATCATCAGACCGATATCACGACGACACTTGATTTGACCAGGAGAATAGGTGCCAAGTGACTCATCAGGAAGGTCAACCAGCGTGCCATTCAGTAGAGTCTCATCAACCACATCATAAAGAGTGGTGATTGCTGCTTGGACATCTGTGCAGTTGTCAGTGCCATTGTTGGACTGGTTAGCACCGTTAGTGCCGTATGGATCGTTAGGTGATGGATCAGCAGTAATACCGTTACCATCATAACCACCATGGTCTACTTCACTCCAAGGGACATAGGTAATACCTGCATTAGGTTGACCACCTGGCACAGTGAAACTAGCAGTCAGATTGTTGACGATTGCCAACTTCATCATATCTTTTGCTTTTTCAAATCCATAACGAGTCTCAGCAGACTCATTATTGACATACACAAAGTTGCCACTTACATCAAAGTACTTCTGGCAGAGTTTACGAGTATAGACGTTACCACCACGGAAAATATCAATAGAGATAGCATCGATATACAACTCAAGGTCACGAATACACTTATTAGGATCAGGCACGGTGAGTGACGTATATTGCGTCATCATCTCATCGTATGCCTTATTAGCAATGTATGACTTATTCTTTTGAATCAAACGATATGCATCAGAATATCTACTCCATGCATTGGTAATAATATCACCAGGGAAGTAGAATCTTGGGTGCTTGACAGCAATTTCTGCTTCAGCAAAATCAACGATTTGATCTTTGTTACCAAGGATCATTGCCGAAGCATCTTTGAATCTGTTGGTAGCAACACCATGGAAAACAGAGACTGGATTACCATAGATTGCTCTGTTGTTGATTATAGTATCACCTTCAGAGAATGTGCCACCCGACAGTTGAGTATATTCAACTTCAGTGTTTCTAACTTCTTCAAAGTCTAGGAAGTCTGCATTAATTCTATTGGCAGAGTTGTAAATCTCAGTAGGTGTAATAGAAGATTGTGAAATGTTATCGACGATAACGTTAGGATTAGTAATACTAACCAAACGCTCAAACACCAGACCATAGAATGTTGATCCTGGGTTGATAATCAACTCATCAACAGCATCGGAGGTGGCGGGGTCAATATAAGGAGATATATTTGTGATCTGGCCAGCAATCTTAGAGGATGCTGAATAAACAAACTCATTCAACCTCAGATCAAATATGCCAGTCTCATACTGTGCAGTACCTGAAGTCTTACTTACAACCAGTGAATCAGTAACACCACCCTGAGCATCAATATTGGTTTCTTCAATAATAGCAGTGTCGCCTTCAAGGTTAGTGATAGACTCACCAAATTGGAAGATAGTATCGCTATTAATAAGAGTAACACTTTGGATAAGTCCAGAGAAGAGCTCGCCACGNGTAATCTCTTCATTCAGGTTGAATGATCCACCAACCAAGTTGATAACATCAATAGTAGTTGTGCCAGAATCTATAACAGTGGCAATAACATCACTATCTGCACCTTGGACTTGCTGACCCAATGTTGGGAAGATACCAAAGTTTGCTGGACCTGCTTGACCAGAATATAATTGAATCCTGTAAATTGGTGTAGGAGTAACTGTTATAGATCTATAGTTAACTCTGGACGCTGGCTTTGGTGCCTCGCCAAATACAATCTGTCCACCAACAATAGTATAGGAAACGCCAGGCGCCTGAATCACACCGTTGATAGTAATCAACAACTGATTCTCCGCTACAATAATCTGCTCACCTTCTACAGTAAGTGAGAACTGCTTGTCAATACCGTTAAACTGAGGTGAAATATCATCAAGTTTCTTCACGATAGAGGTCAAGATCTCCTCAGAGGAAGTCAGACGCTTTTTACGGAAGAGGACTTCAGTATTGTTGTAATCGGTGTAAATTGGTTGTGCTGCACCGAAAGATGTGATCTGGTTAACGTTGGAGTAGTTATTGATGTTAACTTCCTTCGTAAACTCAGTACCGACCTTTCTACCCGAAACATCCTTACCACCAACCAGTTGCAATTGTCCAAACAGTTGGAATCCAGCAGGGTGGTTGTTTTCAAGGATTTGAGTCTTCCATTTTGTGATGGGGATCTCAGACTTGACAACGTAAGAGAAGTTTTGATAGAAGAAGGAATCTTGAATTTTTTGGACAATTTCAGAAGGTTTACCGACGTTATCGATAAACTTACCAGGAGTCCTTGTCAAAGATCCGATATTCAGGACACCACGAGCAATACTCATGTTATCAATGATACCAGACGCTTTCGAGATAGCTCCAGTGACTTTTTCGCCCATCTGCCAATCACCATCGTAATCGACAATCTTGAGGATCTTAGGACCGATTTGCCAACCAGTATTGGTAGAAACCTTACCAGTCGCACTTGCAAGCTCAACTGCACTACCTTGGAAGACTTCTTCACCTTCAAGGAAACGAGATGTCTCAACAACTGCTTCTGCTTTACCACCGAAGACTTCGGTGAGCAATACTTGACGACCAGTACCTTGAGTCAGGAATGTGATGTAATCACCTGCTTGTGCTGATTGTAAAGTCAGTCCAAAGCGGATTTGATCAGATTCCAGTGAATTTGCTTGACCAGCGATTGCATAATAGATTTGTCCAGCAACCAAAGCAGTCAAACCAGCGCTGGATGGTTTAGGTAGGACACCTTCAGTGCTACCTACATTTTCGGCACGGAATTGAATTTCTGCACCAGTTGTAATACCGTGAGGGAAGTTAAACTGTAGATAGTTGAGGTCTAGGTTAACAACGTAGTTAAACTCAGACTTTAGGGTAACTGTGGGTTCTGAAGAGTAACCAGCACCTGGATTCTTGATAATAATTTCATTGAGTCGATTATTCTTAATAATTGCGACTGCATCGGCACCTGTACCGCCACCACCATCAATAACAACTGCAGGAGTCGATGTATAACCAGCACCAGGATCTGTGATCTTGATTTCTGAAAGAATAGATGTATTGAAGAGTTGGAGGTTAACAGGGAAGGTAATTTCAGGTTTCAGGGTATAATCGTGAGAATATCCGAAACCAAACTCATTATTCTTGAGTCTCTTGATCTTACCGATGTTTCTACCTGTCAGGAAGACAGATGCACCAGTACCTTCGCTAGGAATGTTAACAGTGACAGATCCACCAGATCCAGACAGTGTAGGACCAAGAATACCAGGGATAGCGTCAATATCAACGCTTGCAGTGGTATAACCTTTACCTGGGTCTGCAACCGAAACGGAAGAAAGAGCACCAGATCCAGTTTCATCATCTAGGAGGACTGTGACAGTAACTTTACCACCCTCACCGTCTCCAGCAACAGGAACGTCATAGTAAACGCCAGGTGCATATTCTGTGCCACCATCAACGACAACAACCTTCTCAATTTGACGGAAGGACGCAATATCTGAGATAATTGGTAGTTTCTTATAGAATCCACCAGGAGAAACCAGTTTGATGCTATTAATAGGACCAACTGCTCTAGTAGAGGTTGTAGAGTAGAAGGAATACTGATTTCCTTGATCATCAGATCCAATCTCAGCATTACTACGCTCAGGTTCTCTTAAGAGTGGGAATTTGAATTCAGTATCACTTACAATTTCACTAATTGCAAATCTACCTTGATATGGAGTTGTGATAACGTCAATATATGAGTTTTCTCCAACTGGTGAGTCAGATCCAGTCCTAGATGGGTCAAAGTAGTATGAAATATTAGTAACATCACCAAGCACCAAGAATTTAACAAATGGACTACTTGCACCTGCACCTGCAATACCAGGAGTGCCGTCTCTAAGAGTATTGTTAAAGGAATATTCCAGTTTATACTGGTTATCCTGAGAGAAGGACATGTAATAACCGAAGTTAGAAGGATCGCTAAGCTCGAAGTTATACTGGTGATTTCTAGTGAAAATCAGAGTAGGATGCTTGGCATAGATGTTGACATTTGCAATTCCATTATTGACAAACGTGGGATCCGATACTGCGGTTGCTCTGATACCAAATGTAAATTCTCTAGATCCAATAACATCATCAATGAAGAATGATCCGTTAAATTGATCGCCAGCAAATCCTTCAGTAAAGATAATCTCATCTTCTTTATAGAAGTGTGGAGAATTAGATGTGCAATAGACCTTATCAGTTCTAACGCTGCTAGCAAGGAGAATATCTTTCTCAAGACGTGCAGTAACACGAATCTTCTTAACAGATGCAAAACCAGAGATCTCTACAGACTTCTCATCTTCTNCCAAAGTGATATTGTTAGTATTGACACTAACAACGTCATTAGGAATGAAGTTTGATCCAGGTTGGACTTCTAAGATCTCAATACTATAGTTGTTACCTTGATCATAAGGCATCAAGCGAGTATACAGACTGATTGCCTCGTTAGTTTCAACGAAGGACCAAGTAACAGTGCCATCAGACACATCACCAGTGGTATGTGTAGGAGGAGTAGTTGTAGTAACACCACCGCCACCAACAGCAACCTGATAAACATTGAGTTTATACCACACACGCTGACCAACAGCATATAGACGATGTGGCAACCACTCAGGCATGTCCAGACCAGTAAATTGAGGTCTAGGATAAGGATGCTCAGTCAGATCAACAGTAAACTTACCTGCGTCATCGATGAATGCCCAGTTAATAACACCATCGGAAACAACACCAGTGTTGTGCTGAGGTGCAATTGTGCCAGATGTGCCAGCACTCTGTGCTTCATAAATTCTCTTCTGATTATAAACACGATCACCTTGTGCATATGCAGTTGTTGCTGCCCAAGGAGATTCCTCTTCAATAGTATCGAAGTATGTACCTTCAATCTGGTTAATATCTCCACCAGTAGTTGTGGTGCGGAATCTATCAGTATTATTAAATGTGCCGTAAGTCTTACCAATTCTATACTGGGTGCCAACACCAGGATTTAATAGAGTGCCTGTGGGGACCTCGGTAATAGTTGCAAATGCAGTTGTAGTGCCAACGTTATTAAACTGCTGCAGAATAGAATACTGAGTAAGTTTGACTGGTTGGGTAAATGTAAACTCTAGGACGTTATCAATCTTCTGATACAGAGCATCTCTGATATAGAATTTGGGGATAACATCAGCAGAGATAATTAATCTCTTACCACGAGGTGATGGGATGGTAGAAGTCTTAGATGCATACTGGTCATACGCTGCAGATAGTGTATATGTACCAGGGATCATCGTAGAGAAAGTCTGGGACATGTCCAGAATTTGCAGACCACCAGGACCTTCTAACCATGGACTAATTGCACCAGGACTAATAGATGTCCAAGTCATACCGCTAATATGATCGGTGAATGCAACAGTGCTATACTTACTAAGACCAGTCAGAGTGTATGCTGCACGCTGAGTATGTGCTCTATCAAATTTAATCAGTGCAACATCAGAGTTGGATGTAGTGATTGCAATCTCAGAAGTAGGCACAGTATAAGAAGTGCCAGGATATGGAGCAGCATCATCGAGCACAAAGTCGTCGATGTTACCACGGAAAGAATTGCTTGTGGTTGGAGGACTAGAAGGACCACAGATAACAACGTCATCGAGAGCAACATCAGTAGTGCTCTGATAACTGATCTGTTGGTTACCAGCAGTAAATACCTCATAACGATACAGACCCAAAGATTCCTGACGTTTCTGGACAGTGACATGGACCCATGCACCAGCAGCAAAGGCATCCCAGTTGGTTGCAGCAACAGAAGAAGCAACCTGAGTGCCATTCATATAAAGGATAACCTTCTGATAATCAGGATCAGTGTTATCACCTTGAATTGTTACAGTGATTGAGTTGGTATTAGTTGCATCGTTTACATGAAGCAGTGTTGGCTCATGAGCAGTGCCCCATACTGTTGTATTCATGGACATCCACATTCTGCCACTCCACTCAACAGGAGTCAGACCCAAGTCGGCAATAGTGATAGGTGCAACGTCGTTAAACTTCAGAGATCCACCATCAAACTTGTAAACAGTAGCATCATGAGTAATATCAGACTGACTGAAGTAGTTGTATGTGCCAAGATCTTGCTTGGTAGTATCTTCTACAGGATTTGCACTGTTGCCCATTCTCCAAGAGACGATCTGATCAGATTGTTGACGGTTGACAGCAAGAATAGTGTCACCAGAGTTATCCAGAGCATGTGTATTTGCTTGGAAACCGATGCTTGCAGTATCATCAACTTTAGTCTGATGTAACAGAGTGCCATCATACTTCATGTAAGAGATAACTGAATATCTCTGATTCTGTGCTTCAATAACATCAGAAACGAGAGTATAGTTACCCCATTGGTCATATGAGATACCTGCATGATGCATTTCAAGGAAATCACCAGCAGTAGTAACAGTCTTACTCCAGTCCCAAGTGGTTTGTGCAGTAGAAAGAAGGAATTTGTTGACCTGGATCTTATCGTACTTAGATGCTGCAGAGTTGAAGATATCCCAGATAACAATGATAGACCCATAGTCATCCTTGATCATTCTAGGATTGACAACACGTCCACCCACCGTAGGAATCTGTTTGATCCAATCCATCTCAAGGTTTGCACCATCGTAGAAGAATTCACCGAAGATCAAGTCATCATTTTGGTCGTTAACACCAATAAAGAAGAATCTATCATCGGAGATCATCATGATTTGATGCATTTTCTCAGAATCATCCTGAGATGCAACCTTACGTTTCTCAACTAGATCACCCTCAATACCACACTGAATGATCCACATATCATCGGGATCAACAGAGTTAGTATCAGTGTAACCACAAAGGTAGATACGTTGCTCCTGATCAAGAGCGATAGAGGTTACATAGTCTCTTCTGGTGCTACCAGAGATACCAGCGATTGCCCTCTGCCACTGCAGGATACCGTCAGGATCGTTTGCATTATTGAATCCAGACTCATAAAGTCCCAACCAGATGTCTGGGTTGTACGTATCGTTGTCAGGATTCTTTGTTTGGCCTGTAACATATATGAGGTCGTTTTCTGGAGTGTCATTCACTACCATCTTGAGGAATTCAGCCCTCTTCTGGTTAGCATTAATAGGAATGAGAGTTCTCTCCCAGATCTTCTGACCCAAGTCATCAAACTTGGCAAGGAAACCAGACTCATCACCATCTGTCTCAGTAATCTTACCGCAAATATAAGTATAGCGTTGTGAGGTGATCTTGATATCATTAACTTCAATGATACCAGTTGCTTCCATATACTCACTCAACCAATAGCGAGTCTTCTTAAACTGCTGTGGATGGGAGACACGAATTTGAGGAGGATTCGCAGGATCGTAACCATTACCAGAGTTGATGATGTTGACTCTGTTGATCTGACCTGTATTTTGTAAAACAATTTCAAGTCGTCCATCCTGACCAGAGGTTGTAATCAACTCAAAGGTAGGAGGAATGTCCGCATTATAACCAACACCAACCTGATTTATATTGATACGCTCAATACCAGATACAACTTTAACTTTGAAGTTTTTGTTGGTGTTATCGATAACAGGGGAGGAATTGAGAATCAACTCGTCTTGCTGACGCAAGTCGTGGTTAGCTGCTGTAGTAATTACACCGTATGGGCGATCACCAATGATCTCCTTACTGTATGATTGGATAGTTTGACCCTTGACAGATTCGATGAATGCAGAAGCACCGAAACCACCAGTGCCTTCATCATCAAAGAAGATGGTGTCATTAACCTGATAAGACTCACCTGGATTCTCAATAACGAAACCGTCAATCTGAGCATCCTCAAATTGAGTAGTTGTTTCAACTTCAATGTCAACTCTAGACTCTTCAGAAACCTGAGGGAAGTAATCGTAGATCTGCAGAGTTGCCTCTTCAGACATCTCAAGGATTTCTTGCTGCTCATTGGCATCAATGATTCCGTCGTTATTACTGTCCTGAATCTCAAAGATAAGAGGATATCCTTCAATCTCAGTCGTCAGGACATCTGCTTCTTGGTTAGGTTGACGATCAACATCGATATCAACATTAACATAAGGATCTCTATACCTTACAACGTCTTGTGGAATATTTTCCTGAGTTGCACCTTGGGCGAAATTCCAAGGATCAGGTAGAGAGTTAAACTGAGGTCCAAGGATGTATGGGAATTCTGCAATACCTGCTTCCGATGCATCGATAGTAATAAAGTATGCATAGGTGCCATCAGGATATTGTGGTGTCTTACAGAAACGACCATTATAGTTGTCAAGGTCACCAGACTGGAAGTCATACTCATAGTCAGCAACAAAGGATCCTGCAGGATATGTTGCTAGAGAAGGTCCATCAATACGAGCGGGATTGGGATTAGTTGCAGCATCAAAGACAACGTTATCCTTTAGTTTATATGAAGTGCGAAGTCTTCTGACTCCGCTGTTCTGGTCAGTTGGGTCAATGTAACCATAGGGACCATAGATTGGGTTACCATCATANGCCCAACCCAGAATAGGAGAGTGCTCATAGTTAGATTCTACCTCTTGAAATTGTTGTGTTACAGCATTGAGGAAAACATTATCCCCAACCACATAACGAAGCTCTTTAGGATCACTAAGGTGAGCATACTCACCACCAAACTGGTTATTCAGACCAGTAAAGACGTATCCTCTTGCCCCATCAAATTTGGTGCTAAGATCATACTGGAGGTTTTTATTCCACTCAAAAACTTGTGGAGTAAACTCGGCAAAGTCTCCAACAGACTCAAGTCTGACAGTAGTAAGACCTTGGGTATATCCAATACCTCTATTAGTGAGCTCAACGCTAAGGACTCTACCTTTATCTTCACCAACAGTGCCAATAATTGCTCTTGCAATAGCACCGAAACCATCACCATTGATGACAATGGTAGGAGCAGTGGTATAACCACTACCAGAGTTAATGATAGCAATAGAAACAATACGACCATTGATAACAATGGGTTGTGCTAGAGCGCCTTCACCAGAGTTAACTCGGATTGCAGGCAAATCTGTATAACCACTACCAGCAGCAGTGATACTAACACTTTGAATAGGACCACGGACATTTGCATTTGCTGTAGCACCTGTACCGCCACCACCAGTAACTGAAATACTAGGTTGTGAGGTATATCCAGATCCTGGTTGNTCAACCAGAATTCTGGTAACACGACCACCAGTTACGATAGCTTGTGCAGTTGCTCCAATACCACCACCGCCAACGATAGAGACTAGAGGAGATTCTGTATATCCACTACCTTCTGCAGTAACGTCAAGTGAAGTCAGACTACCATTAACAACAACTTCGCCAGTAGCACCTGTACCGCCACCACCAGTAATTTCTAGAGCAGGTTTAGATCCTGCATCATAGTCCTGACCAGTATTGGTAACTGTAATACCAGTCAGAGGACCAAATCTAACAAAGTCGCCAGACTTGTATGCCCAGATAGAAACACCGTTTACCCAAGCACCAATCGAGGTGTTTGCTGTGATGTTTTGACGCTCAGAGATCGTTTGGACTGAACGGGGAAGACGGATTAATTTACGCTGGTTACCAGGAATCAGTGCTGATCCTGTGAAAGGACCTACCTTATAATTGGGTAGACCAGAGGAAGCAATATAAACATAATTATCATTAAAGAAGGAGTTTTGGATATTTGTTGTAAACTCACTAACAACACTGTTGATGGAATTAACATCAGACTTACCCCTGTTAAGGTCTACAGAAAGAAGAATGTTACCTTCGGGGATTATCTCTGTAGGAGTATTAATCTGGTATGTGAATTGTAATGTATCAATACGCGAAGTAACGGTGAAGGTGCCGTTGAATACAACAGGGTTTGCACCATAAATCGTCACCTGATCAGATACCAGTAGACCGTGTGGATTATTACAAACAACAGTAGCAGTCTGGTTATTAACACCACCAGGAGTAATAGTATCAACCTGAATAAGTTTCTTAACGTTATACAACCAAGAAGATAGTCTCTCATCTTCAGCAGAAGATCCAAGCTTAGCAACCTTAAGTTTGTCACCTTGCAAATAGTAAGATCCAGTATCATTCAGGATCGTTGTACCTGCTTCTGCAATACCAAGCACTCTGAGTTTACACTCAGTAGTGGTGTCCTTATTGACATATACAAAGATGTCAGAGAATACAATAGTGCCAGGATCCCAATCTTCCACAACACCATTCTGAGATCTGGTGCATTCAATAAACTGGTTAAGTGATTTCTCCTTATACTGTGCAATCTCCTGATCATTGATACGGATGGTGCCGTTTCTTTCTGGCCATCCAATCGTGGAGTCAACGGTAATAATCTGACCTTCGGTGGTCAGTGGCTCAACTAGAGTCGTCTTATAAGGGATAATAAAACTACCACTTAGCGTCTCTTCGGAGATTGCCAATTCGTAGATGGTGTCCTTACCTTCAATGATGGTAATGACGTTTTCAATCAGAGCATTTGCTGCTTTAACACTAAGATCAACAGGATCAGCATACTGAATAAGTTGAGAGTCGATGAGATTTGCAGGATCACCTGAAATCAATTCAGCACGCAACACTGTGTCAACAACCCATGTTGCAGCAGATGGAGAGATGATCTCATCTCTAGGATAGTAGATATCCACCTGCTCGCCAAACATGATCTTAAACAGATACTGTGTGGAGAGCTCGGTGCCTTTACTGATGTAGAAATCAGTAATGCTTTTAATAACTTGGACTGGATTGATTGAAGTGTAATCAATCTCAATAGTAGGAAGATATTGTCTTCTAAACTTATCAAAGACTTCTCTAATAAACAGAGAGTCTAGGTTAATGACTGTAGATGCAGCAGGGTGAGTAGACTGACGCAGTGATGCTTCACCTGCATAGATCTCGTTATGGAGATTATCATATCCAACAGCACCAGATACACCACGACTACACTCAAGGAATGCAGATGGGGAATAACCAGCACCTCTTTCAATAATTTCATAACCAGTCAGTTCGTTAAAACCGACAGCAACAGATGCTCTTGCTGACTTAGGTTCAGCAATGTAAATCTTAGGAGGTTCTGTTTCAGAATATCCAGTACCAAAGTTGGTAATATTGATATCAGTGATTTCACCATTGAAGATAGTTGCAGCAGCAGTTGCACCTGTGCCACCAATGGGATTCCCATAAGGATCTTTTCTATCGTCAACAATATATACAGAAGGAGCATCAGTATAACCTAATCCACCTGTTAACATTTGAATATTAGTAACACTACCAGATGCAACGGTAACGTCTAGTACTTGAGCACCAATAGGTTGAATAATTTTTGATCTAGGTGGGGTTACGTACCCTCTACCTCTGTTTGTAATAACAATCTCGTAGACCTGACCATCCTGGTTAATTCTAGAAATTGCCTGAGCATTGATACCGCCTTCAGGTGCAGGATCCAGATAAACAATAGGAGGATTGCTGTAGTTGAGACCTAATTCTTCGACAACAATACTGTTGATGTTTACACGACCTTCACTATCAATCGTTGGTTGACTGATTTGACAACCACCAGGATTGACGAAAGAAATAGCAGGGATAAAGTCATATCCACTACCAGAATTCATAATGGTCAGACTATCGACCTGACCAGTTTCATCGTTTACGGTTAGGGCAACCTTTGCCAGTGTACCGCCAGTAGGAGCGCCTACAATGGCGATTGGAGGGTTGTATGACGTGTAACCCTGTCCACCATCAATTAGGTTAATATTTTTGATACCACTAACCAAAGATTTGGCAGTTGCACCTACACCTTCGTTGTGCTGGACTGTAACCTTAGGCTCAAAGTCTAGTCTATAACCACTACCACCAGTTTTAGGAATTAGTCGGTCAACTTGACCATTTACATCAACAGATACAACTGCAGATGCTCCAGATCCGAAAGAGGGGGAATTATACTCAATAGAGCGAATATGAATATCATCAGCAGCACCCAGTGGGAATCTGAAGATAATTTCACTTCCGTATACAGTATAATCGGTATATGCTTCAAGTTGGCGATTGTTCTTCTTAACAATTAGACCAATTGCTGAAGTTGGTGTATATGGTTGAGTATTTACTCTGAGGGGATATTCTTTCTTACCTTGATATTCTTCAAAGGGTATTGCATCAGTTGTGACGATCGTTTGATCGGCATACCCAACCAAATATTCAATTTGAGTGAATGCAGAGTCGTCAGCACCAGATCTTTCGCGGGGAGCAACAGCAAAGCGAATTTCATTGCCTTCAAGGAAATAATCAGTGCCAGGCACCAATATTTCGTTGTATACGACAACAATTAGGTGTTCTGCCGAAGGAGGATTTACAGGAGTCCCTAAAAAGTTTAGGGGGAATTGATTTCTAGTCCCATCAAACAAAATGAAGGGATTTTCTAGTTGTTGTTTCTTTTTGTCGAATTGACTAGGGGAAACACCTGGAGTAATGATCGCATCAGGTCCACGAGTAACATTCTCGTAATAAATGACCTCATTATCGATCATGATCGATCCATTGGTTTCTTTGAAACCGTCAATCGACTCAATTTGGATATTTTTATCGTTCAGACCGATATCACTCAATAGGAGTGTATCTTGTGACAATTCATCTGAAGTATAAGAGTCTAGGTCCAGATAACCCAGAAGATTATTCAGGATGTCATAAGGACGACCTGTTTTTTCTTGAGACTTGTAATATTGGAAGAGAAAGTCAACAAATTGTCGATCTTCCTCTCTAATAAATTCTGGGAGTTGATTTTCAACTCTATCCGAAATGTTAATATTTTTGGTAGGCATCTATCTCAGAAACAGGAGGTATCTACTGGATATGTGAAACTATCCGTGGGATAATCAATGATATTTATCCCACTAGGGTCACCGAAGTTATAACCACTAAAGTTGTTAGGATCAAAGTTGGGGATTGAGATGTCATTGGTTTTCCAATCGATTGGGAAAACATTAACATCAAATAATGTAGGATCAACACCAGGTGGAATCAGGATAGATCCACCATAAGGCAATACTTGGATGGGAAGACGAGTTGAATCGTCTGGAGTGCCTTGAATTGCAAGGGGACCGACGCAAACTTGTCCTTTACTGTAATCAACGCTACCAACAGCATTATTTAACACAACTTCAACCTCATCTCTTTTGGTAATAAGAAGGAGGTTACCTTTTCCATCATCTCTGATGTTAACAGGCACCAATACTTGATTTTCTCCTGTAATCGAGTTGGAAGACACAACAGGATTGGTGGAATTAGTACCAGCACCCTGCGTAGTCAAATTAACGAGATCTTCAGTGTAACCTGTTGCATAGAATGTGCCAGATTTGACCACAGAGAAGGATGGAGCACAAGTGCCGCTATCACCTTCGTCTACACACTTACCATTTCTGCAAACTTGACCTTCTGGACAGTCAGCATCAGTGCTACAGTCTTGACCGTCAGTATCTGGTTTGCCAGCGTAGTTGCCAGGATCATAAAGTGGGTTACCAAAGTCAAGACACTGAGTAAAGACGTTTCCAAACTCAAATTGGTCGAGATTCTGACCAATAGTCATCTGAGTAACACTACCCGAGATTGCAGGGTCGCTATTATCGACCATCGAGTTATATTTTGACGTATCGATGCGACCACCGAAGCGATTGTTTTGACCATTCTTGTTAAACTGGTCAACATTACGCAAAACATCACTTCCGAGTTGAGCACCACTCTTATTAGTGTTGTTTCCGTCGTAATAAACGTAAGATTTGGGAATAACGTAGAAAATAGTAGGATCAATGATCACAGGATCGATTGATGCAACCGTATAACGCTTCAGATCGTTTCTAATCTTTGCCTTTGTCGTCTCATTCAGTTTATTGCCAGTTTTGGGACGAATTGCAACATAAACTTTACCGTAAATGGGTGGAGTGAGTTTCTCACCACCATATGCGGTCACTGACGCTGCCTGAGGATAGATCTCTGAGACAATATGCTCATAATCAGTTTCAGTCACTGCTCTGTTTTGAGTAGCGAAGGATCTAGGTGCTCTAAACTTAATAGACAGCGCACTTTCGCGTGCTTCACCGTCTGCTGCAGACTCTCTAGTGACAACTGCAATGTTTGCAGGTGCAATTGCGCGTTGATCACTATCTCTGATAGTGCCAATGAAGGCAAAGTCCTTACAACCATTTGCTTCTTCACCAAAAGTGGTCACATAGGACAGTCTGATGAATTCACCGTTGATCAATTTACGTCCAAGGATGCCATCACCGAAAACTAGGCGGTATCTAAGGTCATCTGACTCCTCAAGGTAGTAAACACGAGAAGTATTGTTGAGTGTAGTTACGTTTGCAGCAAGGTTATATGTGTCAATCTCTTGCGACTGTGCGTTAGGTGAGATATCAACATAAACCAAGGCGGTATCTACGTTTTCAGCGGGAATAACATAGTCCTGCCTCTTCGTATAATCAACTGTGTAGTTATATTTGAGCAAATTGCCCTGATAAACAAGCACAGGGTCGAATACTGCGATACCAGTTGCGGGATCTACCGTAGTTTGTAACTCTCTAGTCACACAGAAGGTGTAAGTATCATTAAAGTTACGGGCAACAAACACATCTCCTGCAGCCAGTGTGCAGAATTCTGGATATGTAGTGCCATTTAGCGAAACTTGTGTCTGCACACGGATAGTCACACACGCTCTAGGTGCTTTAATTGACCTAGGGGTGTAATTTAACTGCTTTGCGATACGGACAACGTTGTCTCTGACCGTAGCAGTCTCAAGAAATGCTTCATTCAGCGCCATGTTAGCGTTGAATGCTGTATAATATGTGTTATAAGCGAGGGTATCAATAAGATACGACGCAGCACTACCTTCAAAGTCGTAATCAGTAAACTCGTTACGCGTTCTGAGGTAGGATTTGATAGACTCTTTAATCTCAAAGAAGTCTAACGATGTTAGTTGTGATGGAATAGCAGACATTTCAGGTCTTCTCTAAGAGGAATGTTACTTCTTGGGTTACGTTTTCTCCAGTAATCAAATATTCAAGCTCAACTTGAATTTCATTTAGATCACTGTTATCTCTGATACGTACATCCTCAACAGTAATCCGTGGTTCAAGACGTTTCAGACAATCACGAATTTCAGTCTTGATCGCATCCTTAGAGAATGGATCCCATGGCTCAAAAAGAAGACCTTTCACCCGACTTCCAATGTTCGGTTGAAAAGGTCTTTCACCTAATATAGTCAATAACAAATTTCTTACAGATTGATTGATTGCTCTCTCATTCTTGACAGCACCAAAATCGTCAGTAGAAGGATTTGAATTGAAGGAAATTGCTAAGTCCTTAAACCCTCTACTGACGTACTGGTCTGATCTGAATCTGTAAGCAGGCATTTAACCCTCTTTTTTCTTTGGTCTCTCAGGTGGTTGGATGTTGCGACTCACCTTATGAAGATATTTATCACTTCGTGGGTCGGTTATTAGACGCATACCCGATTTGATAAAATCTTCGCTCTGATCAGGTACTGGACTGTTAGCCACGAGTTTGCCTCCACATGATAATTTTATTTATGATCATTTTCATAATCATATGTTGCTGGATGAAAGTTACAATACTCATTGAAGGTAATCTTCATCTCTTTATGCGAGAGTCCACAGTGATTGGCTGCTTTTGGAAGATTCCACTTAGCAGACCAAAGCATTTCCATAGACTCTCTGGTCTCAGCTCTCATCGACCTTGACCACGATAACGCTTACTTTTACTATTACGAGATGTTGCAGAATATTTAGTATTTTTAGAAGCTCCCTGCCTAGTCATTTTCGGTTTTCCAGGCACCCATCCATCTTTAACCAGTCCTGTCGTTGCGCGTGCGGGCATTAGTCCCTTTCAAACTACCTCAGGATGATAGCACAGTTGGGTGTCCAAATGCAACCACTGAAGAGCATGGATATGAGAATCCAGGAAATCCGACACCTAGAGGATCTAGGATCCTCGCAATAGGAATCTTGAATGCAAAGACTGTCAACGTAGTGGGGAAAAGGACTCTCGGGTGTCCAACACCACCTGCATCTTCAATAGTCAATACGCTACAAGGAATCGGTGTAGGAATAGGACATACGCCCTTACCGCAGGGGCAGATATAAATTATAATATTTGTACACAAAGCGATATGTGGAGTGAACGTATCGCCACCAATCATGATGGGGATAAACTGCACAAGCACTGTTGCTCGTATTGGATTGATCGCTGAAAGGGGAATTAGGGGTGTGGGTGGCCACCANCATGTAAAATTCTTAATGACGATGCTGTAGGGCACTGGAGGGGTGCCACACGCCTGCACTGAGTGGATAGTGGATGGTAAGCAAAGACCATGCCCTGAGCAGGGTAGACCATTCAGTGATGCAACTGGTTTTAGAAATCCGTATGCCATTAAAATTCTTGGTTAATATCTTTACCTGCAGTATCAGGTCTAGCAACATCACACTCAGAGAAGTATGGGTTGCCAAAATTATTTAATGCGTTACTTAGTGCCTGCACTCCGCCAGTCAACCAATTCCTCACACGCATTGTGCCGCTGTAAGATCCCATCTTCAATACCGTATCTCCATCGGAGTTTGTATACACCCTTGTCGGATCAATAGCAATAGATGCGTCATTCACATTATCTAGACCACAAGCAGGAGGTCCACCACCTAATCCAAGTAGAGTGTAAAATAAACCACCAGTATATCCAGCTCCTGCAACGCAAGTTGAACAGAAAGGATTCAGTGGTCCAGTAGCGGTTGTATGTCCAGATGGTGATGTGCCATTAGCGGGTCCGTTGATCTCCCAGAAGCGTTTTCCATCGATAGGGTTACCATCGGTATCCCAACCACAATAAACGTCCAGAGGGGCGTCTGAGGGCGATCCTGAGGCACGTACATACTTGTCCCAGCAATCATGGTTAGGCACGTTNGTGTCGCCAGGGTCTGGACTACAGTCCACAGTAAATGAAGTGTATGGTTGAGGCGTTGTGCTGCCACCATAACTCGTAGTGCTAGATGTTGTTTCTCCAGTTTCGGGATCTGTAGTTGAAGATGTCTCATCATCAACCCAAGTCATGCCAAAAGATGAAGATATAAGTTGACCACCAGTCAGATTATCACCTAACCAAAGTTGAAATTGCTCATATTCCGTGAAACCACTACGGTTATAGTCAAAAGTATTTTCATCTAGACCCACTGGGACGAAAATAATGTCATTTTGGTCATTAGGATCACGATAGCAGCGCCCATTAACAGATCCATTGTTACAATTCCACGTTTTGTAACCACCAGACACCTTTCTGCGCGGTGTAACCTTGGGTTTTTTGAAATCTTCAAGGTAACTCATGAAGTCATCACCCAAAGATCCTATAGTTTTCCCTTCAATCATGATTGATACGTTAAATTCTGCCTCTTTAACTTTAGAAGCGCAGTATTTGTAAGGTAAATATCCAAAAGCACGCTCATCAGTGAGGTTTCTACCCTTCTCAATCATGTCAAGAGTGGCAGATCCCCTCTCAGTAGTGCTAACGTACGCACATGGCATGTCAAACCAGCGTCTGATGTTGTAAATTTTGGGTTGTCCCATGGTTAAACAGCGGTCTTTCTGGAAAGGACCGTAGACATGCGACACTGAGTCCTGATATTCGTCCAATTCACCGACTGTTTTGTAGACATCGGGCATCACTTGCGACTCAAATCCGCGAATGCGGTCATCTAGACCACTCATAATCTCCCAGAAGTCCTGTTTAGGGATAGCATCAAGCACATTACCGCGACCATTCACCTCTAAACAGTTAGGTGGAAGGTCAAAACACAGTTTTGTTTCATTCTCACTGTCAATCTCCGCCATTCTAATGTAAGAATCAGGTGCTGCAGAGGCAACAGGGGTATTCATAATAGTGAAACCCGTGTTTGCAACCTGATTAGGGGAGGTTGCAGACCCAAGACCCGTAGTACCAAGGGACTGAAACTCAGTAGGTGCGCCTGCAAAGTCATCTCCAGTGTTAGTATTGATCCAATCAAGAGGATCTTGCTGCTCACCAGTAGGTAAACTATTATCAAACTCCTGAAACTGGTCAGAAATACCCTGTCCTAGTGCAGCAACGTCCCCAATATCTGGACTTTCATACTCAATGTACTCAGGATCAGTGACAAATACATCAGGTGGCTCTTCAGGATCGTATCCTGATCCAGGTTTGACCACTCTAATTGTCTTGATACCACCAATTTCATCGAATGCAGCAATCTCTAACTCAGCTGCTGTGAGGTTTATCGCAATATTATCGTGATCAATAGGGAAATCGAGAGACCCTTGAGCAGACCCAGAGGCAACTTGCACATCTTTGATGGGATCATCACCCGCAAATGAGGATTCTGTAAAACCAATTGCCTTATTCCAATCAGGATCTTTAAGAATTAGGTCTTCTAGATGCTCTGTAGTGTCTGTAGCGGAGAAATTCTTCAGGACTTTGGGTGTGATCGCAGTAATTTTTGCATTTTTAGAGTAACCACGTCCGCTATTAATGATCTCAACCTCGGCAATACCCCCTTTGTCATTAATAATTGCCTCAAACTTTGCCTCATCTAGCGTACGATTGGGGACAAGTGCCTTTGGAGAGAGCTCAACCTTATAGAATGATACCCTTTTAGGGAATTCATACACACCAGCAAACGCACATTTGTCTGCAATGCCGTATCCAGCAAGGATTTCGCATGTGCCACCGTCTGTAGATGTGAATTGTTGCAGATAGGTGAAGTCATTTCCACTACCTTCCAACTCCATGATGCCGCATTTGAGCTGATCACCGTAATAAAGGACAGAAACTATATTCCAACCGTTGATTTGCTCACCTCTATTGAAGTCTCCAGTCCGTGTTGTGTATCTAAACAGGATTCTAGGACTGTCTGTATCAATAGTTTCAAAGGATTCGTTAACTGCATTGGTAGATTCATCAGTTAATACACACTTAGTCTTAGTAGTCTCCCATGAGTCTTGCCTAATTTGATAGAAGTGTGAGTAAAAATGATCATTAGGATCACAACATGGTCTAGGTCTANNACTATTNTCGTCATTACAAGTGGTATTAGGGCAGCAAGGGATATCATTCAGTGCATACTGAATACCAAACACTGGTCCATTCCAAGGATATGATGTATCATACAAGTAATAGTAAAACTGCGAGTCATATGAATCCTCAAATCCTAGGAAACGAGGCACAGCACCTTTGATTGCACCATTGAGTCCATACATCCACTCGAAGTTTGCTTCTTCACTTAACTTCTCTGCNTTGTCAGGATTACCAAATCCAATCAAACCAGGAGTACCACCAGGATGACCAGTATATCCCCAAGGAGTCCCTGCAGGATACATGCCTCGGTTATAAGCTCTAGAGTTAAATGGTGATGAGTCTAATCCAAAATCATACCAACCAAGTTTATTAACACACTGACCAGTAGGTCCTATCCTACCAACGTCTATCACCGTCTCCTTTGGTGCATTAGGAGCGTCTGCAGGATACACATACCCAACGATACCAATATATTGATATTCTCTATCCATGGGTTTCTTACATGGAATAGGACTATCAACTAGGTTGACTTCCTCTGCAGGGTTAATAGTATAGAAGTCATCAATATCTTTACCACTACCTGCACCCTGACTACCATAGCGGTAATGATACAGAGGCACTGCATCTGATCCGTATGCCTGTGCTTGCGATTGATTAGTACAGATATAACCTATGGTATAACACTCGTAATACTTTCCCTTACCACACCCAGTATTAACACCCTCAGGGTTACCAGTGCCAGCAACTAACATTGTATTGTCAGGCCAATATGAATACCACACTACGAGTGGGACACTATTCTCCCTCTCACGATCTAGACAGAAGAAGTATGGGGTGCCTTTCCTAGGCTCATGATTATATCCACTTGATATCTTCTTCCACGATTCATTCTCACATCCTGAATCTGCTTCGATCAACGAAGGATTTTTTGAATACTTGTGATCGCGCTTTGCACCACGATACCATCTGTATACAGGTTTACGAGTATATCCGCAATAGTCTATACATGTCTCTTCTTGATCACCGATGTAGTGTACACCATCTTTCCCTAGAGGATAGGATCCAGGTCCACTACCCTCAAAGGTAATAAAGTAATCTGTGCCCGTGCCAAGTCCATTACCAGATGAATGACTTTCATAGTCACCACTAGATGGTCTTTTCCAGGTTGTGTTATATTCCTCCCCTGCAATAGGGTTGGGAAAACTTCTAGCAGACTCTAGGAGATATGCTGGCATTACAATTAATGGTCAAACCCTTCAATTTTATTTAGACGGGTCTTTAGATCATCTCGCTCATCTTCTAGATTACGAATACGATCATATAGATTATCAAACAAATCTACTAGGTTACTGTAATCTTCCCGCTCTGGTATCTTATACTTAATCATATCCGCCCCAGGCGGGGGAAACTTAGATACTGACTGCTCTAGTGCCGTTACGCGATTAGTGAGTTGCACTAACGCTTGGGATAATTGCTCAAACCCCCAGTTGCAATATTCTTCAAGGGTTTGAAACTTAGGTGTCTCACTCATAATTTTGGACGCGGTTTTTCGCGGATTTTTTAAGTCACTACTTACTTTGGTAAGTATTTTGTAATAATAATGGATCCGTCAATATCTTCAGAATATTCTAAGACATCTCCCACGTCCCATTGTGCTTCTTCTAGCAATTCGTCGGGTAGTGAGACAAAGCATTCTCCATGCTCATCTACTTCGACTTCTAGGACATAGCGTTTCGACATACGTACGTTAATTCTACACCTTATGTAGACTTCTTACGGATTGCACCAATGCAACTCGTATTCCATATATGATTTCCTTCTTTCTCAAGGTCTACAATCATACTGGTAGCATCATATGGATGATGAAGCATGAAACCATTACCTAGGTAGATTCCTCCATGATTCGGTGCTCTGCCCCGTGGTGCTGAGTATGATCCTCCTAATGGATTGGTATACAACCTGAAGAGAATAACATCCTCTGCAACAAGTGTAGAGAAGTCTGTCTCCTCTCCCCATTCACTCTCCCATAGTTTCTCTGCACCACCTTCTTCGATTGCTTCATCAGTGAAGGTAATAATTCCTCGTGCATTGAANTCTGGTAGATCATCATCATGGACATACTTGTAATACTTACGAATGATTTCATAACATCCGTAGATACGTCTTCCAGTCCATGGGAGTCCTATAAGATCTGAGTATTGATCTCTTAGGGCAATCATTTCCTCTTTGCGAGTAATACTCATGTTTTGGTAGTCTTGTTTGTAAGTTTGGCTAGAGATGCCTTAAAGGCGATCCTAGCGGTCTCTGAGAGAGATTCCCAGATATAATTCAACTGTGCTCTCAAAGGGGTTGAGAGAGTAAAATTATACTGGGAATTTTTTTCTGTAGGGGGGACCCGAAGTTTCATTATGATAATATTGTGAGGTCGCTGGGATACTTTTGTAGGTTAGGGAAGTAGGCGTTTTTAATATACCCGCTTCGCGGTAACATCAACCAAGCGCCAAAACACTGTCCTAGGTGTCGTTAACTGTCCCCCACATCTACATCATAGCACATACCCTCAGCAATGCAATAGTCACAGAATTGTTGATACTGTCTCAGGTCATCATCGAGATCTAAGTCTATCAACTCCTGTGCTAGTTGTACTTGCTCNNCTGGTGGTAGTTGTCCCTCATCGTATAACTCTAGAAGCATTTCTAGTTTATTAGATAGTGACGTTGATTGAGTCATAGTTGTGCTGAGAAGGTGCGTGCGTCGTTAACTGCTTGCTGCTGTGATTTGAAAGGACCATTCTTAGGGCAACCCTCGTAATCGTAGCGCCAAAAGTAACGCTTACTCTTCTCCCATAATTTTACCATAACAGGAGGGCAAGTGTCAAGCGTGATCGTTTTCATAGTCGGTGTCAGTAGGGTCATCATACTCGGGTGAATCTTCGTTAAGAATGTCATCAATCCAATCGGTGTCGATCTCATTCATTGGTTGTAATCCTCTGGGCGATTGTTGGCAGAATCGGGCGATGGGCGTTGATACTTACCTGTGGATTCATCTGTGGAAAACTCATCACTTACTGTGCGATTCGTCTTTGAATACTGTCTCTTTTCTCTGATAGATTTGGGGCGTCGTGAGTTGTGNAGGTCGTTTCGTTTGTAGGTCCTTCCCATTAGTCAGCAGATCAAAAGTGTCTTTGGTTAACTACTCAGTCATAATACGATTAACTGGCATGATTGTCAAGTGGTCTGTGTGGGTTTGTGTAGTGTCCTCGGTATAGTTGACAAAAAAAACTTCGTGTGTTACGCTCTAAGGTAACTATAACTCCGCTGATATAATTCTCGGAGGTATATTTATTAAGGTATTTTAATTATCCACAGATATTGCGGAAACTGTGGAAAACATGTGGAAAACTATCATACAGGGACGATGTTAGCAGTGAGGGTGATACGTTGATCTGATGGGTTNGAGTCATACCCGTGTGTGATGTTTGAGGGATATATGAGAATATCTCCTTCACTCTGTTTGAATGTTGCNTCNGTCATATTGTAAGGAGAGAGTTCTTGTGAGTCTAGTTGAATGACTGGGTAAAAGTGAGAAGCAACGTTTCGCCTCCACTTCATATAGGCGTGTTGATCCTCATTATAGTTNATAAGGTAGGTGAGAGAGTAGAGGCAATTAGAATGCTCATGAGGAGCATAGATTGCGTCTTTGTTAGCAATTTCAAGGTAGGAATCAGAGAAAGAGAATTGAGTGTTATATTTGAGAGAATTGTTGTTATGTAGTGTTGTAGCAGCGAGTAATGTTTTAGCAACGTCAGGGATGTCATTTAGGAGTTGATTGTTTGGTCCTACTTGTAAGACGTTNTGACAGATTGCTTGACGTTTGTGATCAGTGAGTAATTCTTGTTTACTCATCCAGTTGAGGATTTGTTGTTTTAGATCCTCATGATTGGGGACAGAGTAACGTGTGATAGGTACAGGAAATAGACCGTAAGTTTCTTGAGTTACTTTGTCTTCCAGGTGATCGGATAACTGGGATGAGGTCATAATTAGTGAGGTGTCAGTAGTGTGTATTTAGTCTAGGAGTTGATTCTCCCATACTGTAGTTTTGAAACGTTTAACTGCAGCGTCTAGTAGTTTCATATCACCATCACATATGTTTGGAGCATCATCAAATGGAGTCTCTTCTAAACACATAAAAGCATGATTAATATCATTCATGAGAGTTTGATATGCTTCTTGATTTGCTGTGAGAGAGTCAGTCATAATGAGATTTGTTTGTGTATACTCTTATTATAAAGGTTTTGGTGTAAAGTGAGAAGTAGTGATGTGACAGTTTATGTTATTGGCACAGGGATCAATAAAGGTGGAATTGATGCGAGTGAGAGATTAGATCGATCAGGAATGTTCTTTGTGTGAGGTGTGAAGAATGTCCAGATTTTGTCCTTGTAGTTGGTTGTTTTCTGCAGGTAAACACGATCGGCACGGGACAACTTACGAGTTTTCATGATTAGTAACAAAGATCCTCGAAACGTTTGATTGTGATTAATTCTTGAGTTTCAGGTGACATCGTGGGGAAGTCTTCTTGCACCTCTTCAAAGATAGATTCTAGAATAGATTCATGATGTAGTGTTGACATGTTTATATGTGAAAATGTAAAGGAGAGAGTAGTAAATGATTGACATTATTCTGCGAAGGTGTAACCGTTAGCGAAAGAAAGAGTTTGACCGTTATCTCTTACAAACCACTGATAATTCTTTTGAAATACGCCGTCTGTCTGTGCATTACAGAAACGATCGATAAGTGCATTTAAGCGTGATTTTGTAGTGACAGTCTGCCAACCGCCATCAAAGATGCGAAGGAAGTCTTCACCGATCTCAGCGATCTTGTTGCCGTGAAGTCTTACGATTGAAAGATTCTCTTCTTCATTGAAATGAACTGTGGTGTTGCCTGATGACCATGTTTTGGAGTTAGCAACCGCTTGATTCATTTGAGTTTCGATCTTACGCATGATTTTGATTTTGTAGAGTTGGATGAGAGGCGGTCTTCTGTGCCTCCCTGATGTCTTTATTATAGCAGATTTGGGGGATCTGCATAGGGGTTAACCCAATATTGGGTACAGTTGTTAGATTGTCACACAAGAGCGGTTGCAGGAATACCCTTCACAAAGATCTCATCGACGATACGCTGAAGGCGCTTGATCACATGAGCGCCGTAGTTACGATGCACGGGCACGGTAACGAATCCAGTCGGTTTGTTGTATAGTGCCCACTGCTGAGGCAGCAGAGCACCACTCTGAAGGCGCTCAGCGTCGTCACGGTCTAGGCGGATCCCCCTGCCGATCGTTTGTGCCATCTCAACAACGTTGAGATTCCTGAGCATGATGACGTGAGTCAGTCCAGGAACGTTGATACCCTCAGACAAAATAGAATAATGAAAGAGTACAAACTTGCGATCCTTTTCTTTGCCCCATTGTGTCAACGTCTCAAAGAATACCTCGCGAGATACCTTCGTGCGATTGACATATGCACCGAATTTAGATGTTACATGCAGCACATCATATCCACGCTGTGATAACTCATGGAGGAGATCTGTGCTGCCTAGGATGTTACCCAGCACACGACTAGATGGCACTGCAACCAAAACTTTACTAGCAGCAGTCTCATCAAGAGAGTCAATCACATCTTGCACGGTGTTACTATGCACGAGATGAGGATTCTTCTTGTCTACACTGTGATCTGTCTCGAAAGGGACAATCGTAGGAGGGAGAATGTGACCGCCTTCAATCAACTCAGGTGCAGGGACATTGCAAAGAGTAGGACCGAAGATAGCGACGTTATTCATGCCGCGATTGTGACGATTAGAGATCCTAGGTGTCGCTGTGAAGAAATACTTCATATCTGCAATTTCAGTCATTGCAGCAACAGGAATGAAGAAATTACGAGTACAAGCATTGTGTGCTTCGTCGAAGTAAATAGCATCAACATCGATGCCACTATCTACAACACGGCGCAAAGAGTGATAAGTCGTGAATATAATGCAAGACTCATTTGCTGCTCGCGCAGTATCATTGAAAAGAGCAAGTTTGTCGCTCTTAGTAGTAGAGAAATGGTGTGTCTCACCGCTGTGGCAGTGTGCGACGTGTGTCCATGTGCCGCTGATATGGGTCATAAACTCATCGCTCAACTGATTAGCGAGCAGGATGCGCGGAGCAACGACAACGATCGTGCGAGGTCCGTGTGTCAGTAGGTGACGAGCGTGCTCGATCATGACGATCGTTTTGCCGCCGCCTGTAGGTACGATCACTTGACCGTGACCAGTGGCACATAAAGCGTCAAGAGCGCGGGACTGGTGGGGACGGAGTGTGATCAAATTCTTGTTTGTTTGTCGATACTACTATTATACACACAAAAAAGCACCCGTATAGGGTGCTAGTGTGCAGGTACGTAGATTGTCACACTCATCGGTAGTCTTGGCACATCTCATCGTAACTATCACCAACAGGGACAGATTCACAAAAACGTGTCATCCTAGCATCTTGAAATTGCGTGACCTTGTTGACTGCACTGATGCCTATGTTTGCACCGATGACGATAACAATCGCAGCAAGAAATAATCTCATTTCATTGCCCTCAATGCGTTGGTGTGTTGATCATTAAAGATTGCTTGAGATACTGATTCATTGATATACTCAAAGATGAATTGTTTGCACTCATCAATAGTGTCAAATGATGCGATATATGGGAAAATGTAAATTAACGTGTGATCCGCTGTATATTGTTGACGACGTGCATTTACTCTATACTTTCCACCTTCTGCCATGTTTTCAGTGATTTGAAATGCAGGAATGTTTTGGTCAGCATCATTATAGATGCAATCATATTGGATGTAAACCTCTTCACAAAAGAGGATAGAATCCTGGATCTTTGTGTGATCAATGTCGATGGTTTCAATCATGATGATGTTAGATAAAGTGATTGTAAGAGACGCTCAAGCGTCGAAAGTCTCGTGGTATACATCATAAAAGAGGTCAAATGCCTTCTCATCATTAGCAAGAGATCCAGCAGCGCCCCGAGTCCATGGAGAGGGTTGCAGTTGCTCCATCACCCAGTCGTATGCCATATCCAGATCAGCGTCAGTGCTGAGGAGGAAGGCAGGCAGGTCAGCGAGTGCCTGCAGGAAGGTGGAATCAGTGAGAAGAGAGGTTTTGTTTGTCATGCGTCAATCATAGCAGATCTGAGGCACAAATCAAGGGGTTTTCCTGATTTTGGGTACAGTGCCTCGATTGGCACACGGTCTCAGGTGTCGCTCGTGAGGTCATCGGGATGTGCATTAGAGAGTGCAAGTTGCCTTTGAAGTTCATACTTAACAACGTTAGTATGCTTAAGGATGTGCCTAGTGTGTAGTAGATCCTCAGCAATGATCTCAACGCTCCTGATCTGCTGTAATGCAGTTCTCAGTTTATCAGTATTATTCAAAGACATTTACATCAGTTAATTAAAGTATTATTGGGGAGAAAGATAAACTCATACTCACCATCCATAGGATCGCGACCATCAACAACCCACTCATTCAGGATGCTTTTAGCATCAGTTGGGCGTGAATCTTCGACGCAGAGTCTCATTGCTTCCAGCAATGAATCACCCATGTTATCTAGTGAAGTTTCCTTTTCGTCGATGTCGTAATTCATGATACTGAGTTGATTGGGTTGGAATAAAAATTGACTATTTCACGATAAAGTGAAACTTGTGGATCTGGTGCTTGTTGTTGCTCTGCTTCAATGATGTCGAGAATATCTGCACATTCATCAGCAGAATCCTCATCAATTAAAACAGCATAATCCTCAACAGCATCAGCAATTAATGTTAATTGTCGTTGGGTGAATAGTGCCATAATATCCTAATTAGGAGTTTACTAGAAGGTCTTACGCTGTGAATCAGTCTCCCAATCCTGTGCTGCCTCCTATTATTTAATCATCCCACACATGCCATCGGACGATATACATTAGCAGGGATCTTGTCGGTGTGGTAGTCAGTTACCTCAGCACCTCCAGCGATACGCTCTGCCCACTCATTGCGAGCGGTGAGTGATGTCACTGTGGAATAAGACTGCTGTCCGTTAACACGAAAGGTGACACACTTAACGAAACGTTTGACGACAACTTTCATGCCTTTAACTTCATCTGCTTCAGCAATGAATGCCTCAGGGAAGAAATCGACGATGACGGTGTTGTTTGTGAGTTGCATGGGGTGCGTTTCTTTGACTCTCTTAATATACACGGTTTTGGGGTGCTGTGCCGTTATAGTGGACACTTCACGAAGTGGTCAGTTTTGAGAGACCGATGCAGAGCAAGAAAATGAGCATGATCACCACATCCCACGATTTAGTGCGTATGAAGTAGGGAACGCTAATTATATCAGCAATAAAGTGAATAATTACGCCCACTAATACATTAACATGTAAGACAACAAAGTAAGCAGTGATGACACCAAAACTGCCTATAATCCTTGCTTTACTGTCTAGTTTCATCAGAAAGTGACCTTGAAATTACCATTTGTTTTAGGGCACACGTTGTAACCATTAGTAGGCAAGATGCTGTGATCATCTCTCAACTGCCACCAGTCTGCTGTCTCTTTAATAACAGCGAATCCAAAAACTCCTGGAATTGGCATCATCTCACAACCATGCTTTTCTGCATCTTTGAGAGTATTAAACCCTCTAACAGTTGTGGTCCAATCTTGTCCGAAGTAAGCACAAATAATGTCAGTCATTGATCATTTACGAAGGGGTGAATTGTTGTAACGAGTGAATGCCGTAAACAAAATGATTGCTGTTGAGATAACACCAACCAGACCTAGAATAGTAACAACGTTACCATATTGGAAGGAGAAAGTTTCAATCATCGGTAAATTGCCTTGAAGAATAGAATAATAAAAAGGATAATCAGAAAGGGTTAGACCATGATTCATACTTACTCATGGTGATGTAACCTTCCTTGCACAACATATCAGTGAAGCATGACCATTCTTCACGCTTTGCAATAGAATCACCACGAAGGCGAGGATTCTGCATTGTTGATACTTTCCAGTTGTAGCGGAATTGATCAAGTGCTTGTGATTTAGTGATGGTCATGGTTGGTGTCCTTTGCTGATGTCTCAATTATAAGGGGTCAAGGTGCCCCTGTGCCATCAATTGATACCAGTTTGCGAATTGGCACACTAGGATAGACTGCGCCCAGTGACACACGATAACCGCTCTCAGGTCCCTCACCGCGATGGATCACACTGGAGTTGAATATAACTAAGCGACCTAGTTTCCACTGCACAACATCATCTTCAAAGACAGTATTGCCACTGTTACCATGACCCATGTAGATAACACTGAGATAATTGTCACTATCAGCATCAGTATGATCACACCCTGATTGACCTGCAATCTGAGCATTTAAGAGCACACGATGACAATGACCCACAGTCCATTCTTTACACAAATCATTCCACATGCAGTGATTGAAATATTCAATAAACCACCATGGTTGAACGTCAACGAATCGATCATTCTCTACTAACATCGACCCGAAGAATCGTGCTTTGTCAAAATCTGCATACGGTGAGTTATTATACCTAACAGGCATAAACTCTAGATCTTGTGATACTTTCTCCACCATCCATCGTGGAAAATAGTCATCAACTATCGTTATTTCGTCCTTGGGATGCATCATGTGCTGAGTCCAATAATTCGTTTAATTCTTTACATTTTTCAATGCGATCACTAATACTAACCTCAAGCGATTCACCATCCAGTGTGGTGTCACCATATTGTGCCATCATTTGCTTTAGGTCCTCAATTGCCTTGGCAACTTTCTCTCCTTCTGCTCTACCATCCTTCATGGTTGTATAACCCCGTTTACTTTCAATATCTCAAACAATGTTGACTTATCAAGCGTCACTGTTTCAGATGTTTCGTTTACTCTTTTATGTATCAATGGTTCATAATCTTCATGCAATTCGCATCCAATATAAGCACGAGTGAGTGATTTAGCAACTGCTGCAGTGGTGCCTGATCCCATGAATGGATCAAGAATCATATCACCTTTCTCACTACCTGCAAGAATGGCAGGTGTAATCAATTCATCAGGATATACTGCAAAGTGAGCACCTTTATAAGGTTTAGTTTTAACCTCCCATACTGACTTTCTACGCTTTAATTGATTACCGTCAACAGTGGGCACTTTAATACTATCTACATCAAAATAATAGTTTTGACTCTTGCTTAGTAAGAAGATATATTCATGTGATTTTGTGCATCTATCCCTGACACTTTCAGGCATGGGGTTTGGTTTACTCCAAATAATATCTTGACGTAAATACCATCCATCGGCACGAAGAGCAAACGCGAGCATCCATGGAATACCAATTAAATCTTTCTCTTTATATCCTTTGAGTTTATTACCTCTGCGTGGATTCTTTCCCTGTGGTAGATCTTGATTAGTTGTTGCTACTGATTGTTTAGGTAATGCCTGTCCTTTACCACCACGATAGTTATAATAACTATCACCAATATTGACCCAGAGAGTGCCATCATCAGTCAGGCAATCGCGGACACCACGAAACACCTCCACCAACTGCTGAATAAACTCCTCAGGTGACTCTTCTAGACCTATTTGATCATCCTCTTTACCATAATCGCGTAGACCATAGTAAGGAGGGGATGTAATACACATCCGTGCCTTATCACCATCTTGGGCAATCTCCTGGAGAGTTTGACGACAATCACCAAATAATACAGTATTTTTCAAATTGCCTCCTTTACGAATAGTGCTTCCATTTTAGCATGATTTACACGAAATGCAGTGCCACGGTTACGAATACCTTTACCAATTGTATTCTGTGTCCTCATACGGATATCAATGGCAATTATATCATTTTCAATGGCAGTGCGAAATAGATTCTTATCAGTGCCAATGAAACGATATGCTTCATTATAGTGAAAGTATTCTACACCGCCACGCTTCTCAACGTCAGCAAATACTTTCACACATGCAGGAAACTTCTTAGCAAACTGATCAATCAATGTGTCCCAATCCCACATAACAATAATAACATTATCATGACAGATGGCGCAGTAGTCATCAGTGGTCACAATACAAAGACCACGCTTGTTAACAGTTTTAGTGACAGTAGATTGTCCACTCAACTCACCAATTTTTGTGGTGTGAGGGAAACCATAGGTTTCAATATAATCTCTCTGGGGTACAACCCAATCACCCTCTTTTGTGAATAGAGTTTGTTTACCACCAGCACCTTTACGCGCTGCTTTTAACTCATTGCCTACAAGATCAGGACCAGAGATACAATTCTCAGTCAACTCCAATTCTTGCTCTAAAGTATGACCCACACCAGTATTACCTTTGCGATGAGTCTTAATAAATCCTCTTGCCTTGATGAGAGAATACTTTGTTTTGAATGTTTGGAGATCCATTAGATCGAGTCGTCCTCCTCTCTGTTAATAATTTCTCGTAAACCTTCTGTGATCATGTGTTGGATTTGCTCCTCAGTTAGACCCTTAAACATACTGTATCTGGGATCATTCTCATCCCATTCCACTTGAAATGTGCCATCAGGATTCTCAATAATATTGAGTCCATCGACATCATTAAAATCCTTTGGGTTGTTGTTTAGCATCGATTACCTCAATAGTTTTGATAAATTGGTGATAATTCCACCACGCTGTTTGTGCTTCCTCCCATGATGATACAATCTTCACACTGTCATCTTTGCACCATATCTTATAACGGTGACGGTCATAAGGGGCATCACTGGTCTGTGTGAAATAGGGTGGAGTTTCATTAGTTGATTTCATGATAGTCCCAGTTATTATCATGTGGATAGTCTACCCAAAACCAAAAATCTACATTATCAATGGCACTGAAAAACCATCGATCAGCACGTTTGTGCTCAATATAGACCAGTGATTTAGAGTTTAGATAATTGGCAAAGATGTCCTTTGCCTTGTCACTTTTGGGTGTGACTTTACATTTACCTCTTAACATAGAATACCTGCAAGTGGACCGAGATCGAGTTGCATAGCAGTGTGATTGCGTGTGTCATTGAAATCTACGGGGTCACCCACTGATTTACAATTTCTTGGCGCATAATACTGGCATTTCTTGGTGTTGTAGAATCCCCAGATCGTAGCAACAGGATCGCTAGTATAAGTGTAACGATCGGGATGGTGTAACCAAATAGAAAGCACATTACGCTTAAAGGGTTGTATTTCATAGTGAAATCCTTTAGGTGGTTTGTGTGTGAAACTCTCGGGAAGAATCATGATAAACGAGTGAATACGTTGTCTGTCCATGGTAGCACACGCTCCATGCACATTTGATGGTATGTTTCATCGATCTCAAAACCGATAAAATTGCGATTCTCTTCAAGGCACACCTGAGCGGTGGTGCCTGCTCCCATGAAAGGATCGAGAATTGTGTCATTAACATCAGACCATGTAAGTACATGCCCTCGTGCTAACTCTTCAGGCATAGTTGCAGGGTGTTTGTAACTTGCCTTAGATGATTGACCGAAACCTCCTGAGTTTTTGATCTTCCAAATGTTAGTCCTGACACCATACTCACGAATAACTTTAGACTTCTTGCCTGGATCATTCATGGTGCCATCCTTCTTACGAGTCTTAGCATTGCCGAAACTCGTATAACCTGCCCATGCATTCTTCTTATCTTGGATAAGATTAATGGTCTTGGGTTTACCCTTGGAGAGTATAAAACAATACTCAAAGATCTGAGTATATCTCACACTCTTAGGACCAGAGGCAAAGGCAGTCCCAGTCTTCTCATATATCATGGTGTCATGTAGTTTGAGACCACATTGATCCATAAAATATAGACATTGACGGAAACTGCTGCCAGTCTCTGATCCTTTGACTGTTGAGTCGTTAACATTCCACATGATAACTCCACCCGTCTTGAGTACACGAGTGAGGTTATCTGCGACGCTTTTGAATACCTCATGATCCCATTTACTGCTGTCGTTATACGTCCGCAGGTCATCGTAGGGAGGAGAGGTGACAACTAGGTCAACACTCTCCTCATCCATGAGTTGCATACCATCGATGCAATTCATGAGGTGAGTTTCATTAAGCGACAGTTTCATACTCGGTGTGGATGTACTTAGTAGTCTTTCTGATTTTACCATAGATTGGAGTGATGCACAATGCATCCTCTTTGTGGATCTTCAGAGTGCTGAATCCGTTGTTATTCTTGCCTGTTGCTGTCACGCTATCAGACCAACCAGTGGCAGGATTAGAAGCGAGTGACAGGTCAACAATAGCAGCGAATACTTCAGGGAAGTCATTACCATTCTGCTGCAGTTTGCAGACGAAGATCTTATCAACCTTAGTCTTGCTGTGGTTGTTACCAGTAGCGAAGGAAGAAGTGCTGTTGCCCAGTGTCAACTTATTCTCGATTTCTTCTTCGAGAAGAATAGCATCGTAACCTACAGTCTCCTCGGTGATGTAGTCAACGCCAAAATTCTTAGCAGCGTCCTCTAGTGCAGGGTTGAAGATGTTGGCAAGCAGTTTAGTCTTGTCAACAGTGTTGTCTCCGAAATACTCATCAAGGTCGTTGAAACGACCGCCTGAGATGACTGAGAGACCCTTCTGAAGGCGTTGTGTGCTCAGTGAGAGTGCTTTAGGGATGATGCGGAAGAGGGCATCAGCGAGTTGTGTGTTGCTTGTCATTGTCGTGTTTCTCGGTATTAAGGTGTTGAGTTTGCCGCTAGCATGATTGCCAATGTGATCGGTGATCAGCGGCGGGGTTGTCTTATTGCCCCCTCAACTTCCTTATAATAGACCAAAAAATGATGCACGTCAACTTTGGTGGACAGTTTACCCAACTGGCACACTACCTCTCGTTGATATCGGGTAGCATCTCGTTTCCTGGATGATCGTTAGTTTTGCCTCTAAATGCTTTGTGATCGTAGAAGTGCTCATCCTCAATCTCTAGATCGTCCCATTGATAAGGAAAGATGAGCAGACAACATTTGTTGTAAGGTTGTCTAAATCCTGGTGGATTAGGTTTCTTTGTTATGCATAGAGTGATGTATGCATCATCAACAAACTCAATCGTCCCTTCATAATCTTTATACCTTGCAGGCATTCCAACTTCAAGGGATCGTAAAATGTTAGATACTTCTTTAGGCACAGATTCGGAAATAAAGAGCGGGATAGTCATAGAGTTAATGCAGTGTCTTCATAACCAAATGGACCTTTAAGGAAATAATTAAAGGCACATGAATAGCGATCTTTATCAGTCTCGCTAGGTGACACATAGTGAGGCAAGTGAGATGGGAAGATGATAATGGTCCCTTCACATGGTTCGATCGGAAACTCCCGTTGATTCAGGTAGTTGCTCTCCATAATATCAGGTTGCACTGTGCTTGTCAAGTAAGTCGGAAACATGGTTGGCATCCTCAGTCGAAACTCACCACAATTCTCAGGTACCTTAATATACAAACAACCGCTAAACATACTATTAACATGAGTATGCTCAGCGGCACTGTCACCAATACCATGGTAATTAATCCATGATGATTGATGTTGTAATCTGTGTTTACGACTGATTGTTAATGCTTCATGCACATATATGTCCATGTGTTGATCAACAATATCTTTGACATCTAAGTGATTAGATAACCACTGTGTGTCTTGTGACATAAACCCATTCTTTTTATATGCACTATCAAGTGACATATCTTGCATGGGTGTCTTCTCTGCTCTCCTCAATACATCAGGATCTAAATTAACAACGTCAATATAAACTGGTTGTGAGAAGAGAGGCAGAATTTCCATTACAAATGCAGGGCGTCAACAATGTGTTTAAGTGATTCATTTTGCACGGATGTCATAGATCCATGTCTTTCATATTCATTCTTCTGATATAAGAAGAGAGCGTGTTTTATGATGGACTTTTCCTGCTGTGAGAGGATGGCAGACTTGTTAAACATGAGTGATACTCCGACATGAGTATGTTAACGTATTAGGATCGGTTGTCCATAGATTTCCAAATGTTTTTCACAGTTTCAACATTTAGTCCAGCGATACCTTGATCTTCAACGGGTGGCATATTATTTATCTCATGATCAACGAATAGGTTATGCCTTGTTTCTTTATCCATGTATTTGAATGCCAAGATATATCTATTAAACATAAACTTGGGTGTTGGTGGTCTACCTGTGTGTGGGATCCTACCGTCAAATATAACAACACGTCCAGGTTTGGGTTGCACAATACGTTGTGGTTCTAATTGATTATCATAGAATATAGTTTCACCACCCCAGTTTGGGTGCCATTCTGCATTAAGATATACCAGCACAGTCTTATTATCATCTACAAAATATGGTGCATCACAATGAATTCCAGGATTGTCATTATACTTCAGCACGTTGATATATGCTGAGTAACATTCTTCGCGTGGTGGCATATCAGGCACCGTCGCTTCAAGATATGACAACATATCTTTCCATAATGGATTATCACTACCATGTAATCCTGGTGAGTCAAACTCTTTTGGATCATCAATAGGACAATAATTATAAAACTGGTGTGTCCAATACATACCAGCAATATCTAATTCAGGTTGTGATTGTGTGGGTGGCACATCAACTCTAGTATAGAAGTAAGGGAGATGCACTACTTGACCAAACAACTCCTCAGTTACTAAGTTTGTATCAAATACTTTAATTGACATAATTACCCATCACATTCAAGGACATAACATATCTATCGTTATTTGTATTATTAACTTCAGTCTTATGTGTCAACCATCCTGGAAAGAATAACACATCATTAGTTTGCACATCAATATACTCCCAATCCATACCTTCATCATAATAATTATAATCAAGAGGTTCTGATAGTTTATATTGACAGTATGGATTCTTTACCATAAATCTACCACTACCCTCAGGCACTGATAGATAGGCAGCACAAGCAACTGTGACATTTTGATGATGATGCTCTGCTGTCCATGCACCCTTGGGATGTACATTAATCCATGAATCTGATAGGTGTTTCTGCATGTTAGCAAGGTGCCATAGGTCCCAGATTCTATTGATACGCTCATAAAACCATGGCATAAAATCTTCAAACTCTTCCCATACATGAGGTGGTATCTCTTTACTTATTACGACACTTGTTGTGCCCCCACCCTTCTCATGTGTGTCATACTTATTCTCTTGAATAATACCTCTTGCTGCTTCAAGATGACCCATGGTCCTTGCTTTTAGTTTTGAATCTTGAAACCCAAAATCATATTTACATCGATGAATGATGGGGAATGGATTATACGATTTCATACCATTTTCTATCACGTTGTTTAAGATGGGGATATCCATGTTGCATTGGTATACTTACACTTAGGCGTTTACCTGAGGGTTGTGCATGATGATAACATCTAGCAGGGATGTATAACATATCTCCTGGTTTCATTGTAACATCAATAGCACAATCTAAGTCATCATGTGTGAGACTCCACTCATGTACTTGCCCTACTATATTAGATGCTCGGTTATTATATACACGCCAGTGTGTCTCTCCATCTACCTGAATGATGAAGTTGTTAGCAAAATCCTCATGGATCTTGAATGATTTACAATCTCTCGTGCCTGCATATATGTGCATCGATGCTCTAATCTGTGGGAATGTTTCTTCAACACCCTGCATGATCTGCTGGCGTCTCCTATCAATCTGATCAAAGTTATTGATAATAACATTATGACCATCATACCAACACTCAACTACATCACGTTGCTCCATGTGTGGACGTGACCAACATCTCTCATGCACTGGTAATGGTATAAAAGTATTACTAACCCTATCAATAAATTGAAGATCAAAGAATTGTGGATTGTTGAGACAATGCTCCACATCTTTATATGTTGCATAATTCTCAGGGTCTTTAACTATACCCTCCCAATAGTGTGGTGTGTCATCAGTGCTCCAGTCTTTATCAAGACTTTGTAAAATCGAATAGATCATGATCACAATAAAAATTAAGATTCAATATAACCCTGAATGGATTAGTTGTTGGGTTGGATGATGAGTGGAATTGATGACCATCAAATGCAAATAGTTTATTTGCTTCGGGTCTACATCTGAAGCACTCATGATATGATTGTAGTCTTGCTTTCTGCCAACGTTGATCAACATCACCATATATTGGATTATCATACTCATGAAAGAATACAGTGTCACCACTGCTGTCATGTAAGTAAAACAATGCTGCGTAATGATCACTCTCATGATCAGTATGTGGTCCGTTGTGTGAGTCTTTGCCGTTTGCTAGTTGTAATGCCAACCTAGCACGAAAGAATTCAACAGGATAAGGTAATGCATCACTCACACTATCTAGTAGTGGTTGAAACATAGGCAAAAATGGACTCTCCACTCCCTCTTGATCTAACAGTACATGAGTAAATCCCAGAGTCTTTTGCTCCTCTGGGATATCACCTAATGGCACATCACCAAACTGTGCAGCGGTTGGTGTGTAACTAATATCCTCAGATAGAAAAAACCATGGGAATCCATTCATCCCTGATGTCAACTTATATAACCTCTGAAGATAACTAGGTGTTAGTAGATCATCTACTTGGATATATTTCATGATAATGATTAGAAAATGCAGTTATATTAAATGAGATAGAGATTCTATCACCTTCACCAGCAGATGTGCCCACGGCGTGTTGTAACCATGCTGGAAAGATTACGAGTTGATCCTCTTCTGGGAATACATCATGCTCTGTCTCATTCATATGCTCCCATCGATGCACGTTGTCACCATCACCCCAATATTCTTTCATCTGTGAATAATTAAGGTCACGAATGAATGAGAGGTTACCAAAACAACAGTCAGGTAGTTTCAAATAATATACACCAGACAGCACACCGCCTGGGTGTGTGTGAAGATGATTAGATGCACCTTTACCATTGATATTGATCCACATGTTGATCATTTTCAATGAGTAATCATTGAATCCAAACTCATCAGCAGCAGCATATGCTCGCTCCATGATAGCATCTCTGATAGATTTCAATGGATTGTTATCCATGACACTATCAATAAAGTCTTGTGATTGCCATCCCCCACTGTTGGATTGTTTGCGACCCTCGGGATCTTCTTTCCTCACATAATATACAAAATCAGTGAGAGATTCTCTGTCTATACCTACATTATCAAACTTCCAAACTGGTGTTGGAAATATCAATTCAGTCTTCATTTTTCAACATAGTTAAAGTTAATTACACATCTTGCTGAGTTGTCAGTCTGACCAACACCACGATGTTTAACATTACCTGGAAGGATAACCAGTCGGTTACCTTTACCTTCAATGAATGTACCATCTTCTAACTCAGTGCCACCATTTGTATCATTCATATAATAAATGGCAGTCTTAGTTATATCCTTCAAATGACCAACCAAATCAGTATGATATGGTGGCACATAAGGAGGATCTTGATATGTTGTTAGGTTTGCTTTGATCCTAAGAATAACATAAGCATTGAGTCTATCATTAAAGATCTTGACGACTTCTTCAGCAGTGCTGCTGATATATCCTTTATTCAAGTCACTAATAACATGCACAAATTGAAACTTATTTACCTCTTGATCTTCTGATGAATCAGTAACAAATGGGTAATAATACCATGGGAAATTATTACCTAGAAAGGTCTGATAGACCTCATCCCACATTCTATAGGGCAAAAACTTATCAAGAATCTCCATTAGTTACTTCAGCATCATCAGCAAAGGTAAACTCCCGCTCAGTAACTGTTGGATCAACATGCTTCTTATAAAGAGACAATGCTTCAACAGCACCAGAGAGTTTATTCATTAAATCTCTTTTAACCTGCAATTCTTCTAGAGAGATCTTTGTGATCGTAGAAGTATAATGCATATTATCAAGTGCTTCCTGCAGTTTCAAATACTCTTCTTTGACATCATCATACTGTTGGATGAAATTCATAACGAGTTGATCAAAAGAGATAAGTCCTTCAATGGGATTTAATGCCCCACGTTTCTCTTCTTCAGTAGTAACTCCTGCCTGTGTGGCAAGATCTACTTCAATCACGTCTTGTTGTGGTACAACAATTTGTGCATCTTCTTGTGCCATAGTTACATAAACCTCTTGATGTTTTTATTTAGTGCAAGTATTACCTTGTGTGACATAATACGCTCCTTAAGAGTTTCCATTTCCATAAAAGATTTATGGCGTTGGTACTCCATTATAGCATTGTTTTCAAAGTCTGCCTCATTGGCAGTTTCACAATGAAAATCAATGTTCCTATTACTTAGGTAACTTCTATGCACTGGCACCCATTGGCAGAGTGGAGTGCCTGCTTTAAGTAGATACTCACCCTCCTCAACTTTATGCCAGAATAGTTGTAAGTTAATCTCGTATGAATACGATGGATCAACCACACCTGTAGGTGGTGAGAATCTATCCTCATCCCAGTAAGGAATAGGCATTTGAATAAACACCAGATCAGGATGTGCCTGCACTCTCCATGGCAACTCTAGTTTAATTGTCCAGTCAAGTACATCTTTATTCTGATCAACTAGGTGACGCATACCCTCAGTTTGTTGAGGGATATGTGCTGACACATATTTACCAGGACCAGTCTGAGTACAGAATCTCATTTGCGACAACCACTGGAAGTTTATCCCAGTGCCATCAGTTTTAATCAGAATATCTGCAGGACATTTTAACACATAACCTGAGTCCATAACATCACGCAATGCAGGGCATGTTACGGCATGTTCGTATAACTCAGGAATGCCATCCTCACCATTTAATTCGGCAGTCATTCTCTCCCAGAGTTTAGTAACTCTCATTACAGGGCAGCGTTTCTCTTTACTAGCAGTATTTTTTAATGCTGCTGTCCGCCACTTGCGATGCAGTTTTGCTGCAGGTATCCATGGTTGCAATTCAGCAACTCCTGGATCTACGGAATAGAATCTAACCCACGGTTTCTTCTTCTTGAAGATCATAAATGTTGTCCCTCAGGTACTCATAGTGTGATGGGAGTTTGTCAACCCATTCCATCATAATTTTTCGGTCTTGTTGATATTTAGTATGTATCTCTTCAAGGATACTTGACCACTCATCAGATTCCTTATCAGCACTCATTCTCTCCTCAAACATTCCTTCTGAGAAGGGGCGATAACCCTGACCAGCAGCAATGTAGATTGACCCACTATGCTGCTCTAGATTATAAAATGCATCCTCTAAATTGTCAAGCATTGTCACCACATTACTATGGGCAACTCTAGTCGATTGTTTCCATAGAGGATCAATATCGAAGTTAATGTTAGTGCAGTCTCTCCAGTATTTGTTGTCATCACGTTGACTGAGTGCATAGTGAAGTGCAACGAAATTCTTCATTGACTCAATCATATTGTCACAGTTGTAGTTAAATGAGTCCTGCTCAAATCTAGAATAGAAACCCTGACGACGTTGCAACGTATCACATAACAACAGGATATTTTCATGAGTTGTCATCAGTCCCGTGGACTCCAGTGGTTCTAAGAAACCATATGCCAATCCAATACCTACAACATTCTTAACCCATGCCTTTTCATGCTTACCATGTTTAATATTGATCTTGCGTAGTTTAGCATCTTGAGCAATTTCGGGCGTATATCGCTCACTCAAATACTTCCTAAACTCTACCTCTGCCTCACACTCATTGATATAATCTGATGAGTAAACATATCCTGTGCCAACACGATGCCACAGTGGGATATTCCATACCCATCCTGCATTCATTGCAACACAATCAGTATATGTTTCCATCTGATTCTCACGATCAGAGTATGGAATCTGTGTTGCTAGTGCTGTGTCATTGAATAGTTTATCTTTGAATGAGATAAACTCACTACCCATATGCTGCTCAAGTAACAGTGACTTAAAACCTGTGCAGTCAATATATAAATCTGCTTTGATTAGACCATCCTGTGTAGTAACCAATGAGTCAATACTACCATCAGGATTCTTCATCACCTTCTCAATCTCACCCTTGAGATGCATCACACCATTGGGAATACAATGGTGGTCTCTCAAATAATTACCAAATAATCCTGCATCAAAATGATATGCAGTGTCCCTATCCATATCGTAGGTACACTCAGGAATAGGATCAGCAGAGATCTTACACTGATCTGCTAGGTATGTTTGATTGTTAGCGAAGTTTGCAAACTCATCTGGTGGATACTTATCCACACCATACTTACAACCCAACTCAAAATATCTTTGCAGTGTGTCTTTGTAATCAAATAGATCAAACTCACCAAATGGATATTGAAATCTCTCTCCCTCACCATGCCTGAAATTCTTAAATGCAATTGATGTCTTATAAGTTGCATTACAATATGACATCCAGTCCTTATCCTTCAACCCCAATCGTTTCAGGAATCGGTTGAAATGTCCGAGAGTAGATTCACCAACACCAATTGGTCCCTGCTCACTCTCAATCAGACCAATCTGCATCTTAGGAAATGTTTTGGATAGCATTGCTGCTGCCATCCAACCACTGCTACCACCTCCAACAATAACAATAGACTCGACACGCATAAAAAAAGAGCAGGTATTCTGCTCTATGTAGTTGTTTTGTTAGTCTATACTGGCGGTGTCCAATTGTCAACCCAAGCATCCCATGCATTACGTCCTTCGAGTTGCGTATGCTTAGGATTAGGGACAAACTCAGGAACACTACTAGGTGCAGTTGTAGTTGCTTTTACATTAGCAATATGATCTTTCCAACGTGTGCCATTATCAGCAGCGTCTGCATATTGCATGTCTAGTTGCTCACCAATAGTGCCATATGCCAGCACACGAGTAACAGTTGCACGCTCTCTATGATCCTCAAGATCATCTCTATGGACTGCAACCCCATTGATCATAGTGTGCTCATAGGTGCAATCATCAGGGACTGGCACCCACTTCATATTAGAGTCTGGACCCTCGTGGATCTCAAACTTATCTTCTTCATCGCAGATGTCGTTTAGTTGACCTGTTACTGCGTCGCAGATTGCCCATTTAGCCATGATAGATTAAAACTCCTTCGTTGTTATTTATCAGCTGTAGTATTCGTAAACTACTACAACACCTTCGCGACCTCTCGCTCCTCGGTTACTGTTTCTTGATCCATTACCACCTGCACCCCACGCTGCATGAGATTGGTGTCTGTGAGAATAGTTTGATTGGTTGTGTGATGATGGTTGTGATCCTCCAAAGTATGAAGATCCAGCAGCATGGTTACCATAAGAGTGATTAGATCCGTGACCGTTACCACCTCCACCATAAACATTCAAGTTACCACCTGATCCATTGCCGCCAATTCCACCAGCATGTTGTTGACGACAGTTGGCACCATATCCGCCCGATGCTGAGCAGAATGATCCAAAACTTGATGAGTTACCGTTACCACCACATCCAGAGTAGTTAGTACCACCACCAGGATTACCAATAGTAACTGAAACACTTGATGTATTAGTTACATCGATCACTCTTTGTGAGCAACCACCAGCACCTGCTGATTCAGTATAACCTGATCCCCCGCCACCAGCACCAACTACAATTACTTTAATTGATGCAACACCACTCGGTCTAGACCAAGTACCATTAGAAGTCCATACTTGCATGGATCTGAATCCACCAGTAGCAGAAACTGCTGACCAGTTTAGATTACTACCATCATTAGATAGATAAGCACCACTTTGTCCTGAAAAGGACGGGATCACATAAGTAGACGCCCCAGAAATGCTGCCGTTGACGTTTAGGTTGGTGACCTTTAATTCACCGTTCGCAGTAATAGATCCACTGTTGAGGGTAAAACCACCAACACCAGAAGGATCTTGTACTGTAGTAACTTTTAAGACGCTCATTTCGTAATGCCTGACTTAGTATTTATCCGAAGAATTCTTGGACTACAACTACACCCTCACGACCTCTAGCACCTCGGTTACCATGCTGAGATCCATTGCCACCAGCACCCCACGCGGCGTGAGATTGGTGTCTATGAGAATAGTTTGATTGACCATGAGATCCTGGTTGTCCACCACCATAGTATGATCTACCAGAGGAATGGTTACCATAGGAATAGTGTGATCCATGACCATTACCACCACCACCGTATACATTTAGGGTGCCACCTGATCCATTACCACCAATGCCACCTGCGTGCTGTTGACGACAGTTAGCGCCATATCCACCAGATGCTGAGCAATAACTACCAAACGATGAAGAGTTGCCGTTACCACCACATCCTGCATAGTTTGTGCCACCACCAGGGTTACCGATAGTAACAGAAACTGAGGACACATTAGTCACATCAATAACTCTTTCAGAGGTGCCACCTGCACCTGCTGATTCACAGTGCCCAGATCCACCACCACCTGCTCCAGTAACAGTCACGATGATAGATTTACAGTTAGTAGGTCTAGTCCATGTGCCATTAGATGTCCACACTTGCATAGATCTAATACCAGATCCACCACCAGCACCTGCCCATTCCAGACCAGATGCACCTGCTCTCAGGTATTTGCCTGCGTTACCAGACATATTAGGGATAATATAATCACTGTTACCAGAGATCTTACCGTTGATGACGATATTAGAGACAGTCAACGTCCCGATAGCGTGGATTTTACCTGTAGAAAGGAGAAACCCAGCGGTATCAGAAAGATCTTTAATAGATGATACTCTAATCTGTGACATAATAGTCTCTTTTTTAGTATTTATCCGTAGAATTCATGGACTACGACCACACCCTCACGTCCTCTAGCACCTCGGTTACCATGCTGAGATCCGTTACCACCAGCACCCCATGCAGCATGAGACTGATGTCTGTGAGAATAGTTTGATTGACCGTGAGATGATGGTTGAGATCCACCGAAGTAACTTACTCCTGCGGTGTGGTTACCATACGAATAGTGTGATCCGTGCCCGTTACCTCCACCACCGTAGATGTTGAGAGATCCACCACTTCCGTTACCACCGTATCCACCTGCGTGCTGTTGACTACAGTTTGCACCGAGTCCACCACCTGCACTACAATAGGATCCAAAGGAAGAAGAGTTGCCACTTCCACCACAACCAGCGTAATTAGTGCCTCCACCAGGATTACCAATAGTGACTGAAACTGATGATACATTGGTCACGTCAACTTGTCTCTGTGAAGTACCACCAGCACCCCCAGATTCACAGTGTCCGCTACCTCCACCACCTGCACCTGTTACAGTGACCATGATAGTTTTAACACCAGATGGTCTGCTCCAAGTGCCATTAGAAGTCCATACTTGCATGGATCTTACGCCAGCAGCACTACTTAAGTCACCCCAAGAAAGTGATGATCCATTAGTGGTCAAGAATTGACCCTGATTTGACGAGGGGTTAGGAATAATATAAGAAGAAGATCCAGCAATGGTCCCCTCTACAGAGAGATTAGTAACGGTCAATGTGCCGTTAGCCGTCAATCCACCACTCGACAAGGTAAATCCACCGATTCCACCCAAGTCCTTAATAGCGTTTACATTTAGCTGTGCCATGCTACTTTAATTCCTACGTTTTATTTATGAGAATACAAAGACGATCGCTCCACCGCCGCCACGACCCCCAGAGTTGCCACCACGTCCAACAGAGCTAGATGGTCTGTTAGATCCAGTGGCAGAGTTTCCACCAGTAGATCCATTAGACATAGATCCACCACTGACTCCACCGATGTAACCTGATCCACCGCCACCAGCACCTGGACCTGACGAACCACCGCCGCCACCGCCCCAGTAACCTCCACCGCCGCCAGCACCAGTGCTACCACCGTTGCCACCATTGAGTTGAGTACCTGTGCTGCCATTAGCACCAGCGTTACCAGCAGATCCACCACCATTCTGTGATGCTCCACCGCCACCCCGAGAGCAGCAGTTACCAGCATTATTGCCTGATGACCCACCGCCACCGCCACCATTAGCAGTGTCACCTGACCCACCGCCACCGCCACCAGAGACGATGATTGCATTGCTATATGAATACGAGGATGAGAAGACACCAGTTAAACCACCGCCTCCACCACCGTCGCCGTTGCCTCCAGTGTTAGCACCAGAGTCACCACCGCCAGTATTGTTTCCTCTATATGCATCATTGGGAGAAGGAGACTGAGATCCACCTTCACCTGCTCCACCTACCATAACTTTATATGTGCCAGGTTGGAAGGTATATTGTCCCGTGGAATATCCACCACCTCCACCTGTCTGACCACCAGATCTTTTAGTGCCGCCACCACCTGCTCCCCACATATACATTGTGGCAGTAATGGTCGAATTGATAGTTAGCGTAATATCATCATATCCTGTGCCACCATTTGATTCAGCATTGATTGTAACGGTAGTGCCACCTGTACCATCCGCATTATATTGACCAGAGAATACTGCAGCAGGACCACCGCCGCCTCCACCGCCTCCAGCGCCACCACCGCCCTTGGTTGCAATAGTTGCACCAAGTGCCGAAAACTTACCACTAAAACCAATACTCATGACTCGTAGTTTCCTCCACTACCTAATACTGTATACTGACCTGTGCTACCAGTGTTGAATGCAATGAATGAGAAAGATACCACACAAACAGCACCACCACTATGACCAGGAGCACTACCACCTGCCCATTTAATTGTTTGCGCTTGACCATCTACATTGACTGTAGTTGGGACACCAGTACCACCAGCGTCGTTAATAACAACAGTAATTGTATATGCCGCAGAGTCTGTGGGCATATTATTAATACTTAGGGTAAAATTACCACCACCAGTCTTTTCTACAAAGATAGCATTATTGTTGTTAAAATCGTGAGTGATATTACCACTGGTGTTGTAGAAAGTTAGACTTTCTTTTGTTTCAGAGAAGTGTAGAGTCCCTGTGCTAGTAATATGTCCAGATGTAATCTCTACAAATTCTGCAGTGCTGGAGTCTTCCTCACCAATAATGTTCCAGGCAGCACCATTCTCAACGGTAACTGTGAATCCATTATCAATCTGCACGGGACCAATTGTGGCACCGTTGGCAAATTCAGGACCACCGTTAGCAGTTGCGCCAACAGTAATATTCTCTTGAATATTCTTTCCGTTTGTCCTAATGATAGAGTCTTCACCCAGTGAAGGCCCGCCACCACCAACATCATCCCAACCAGGCACACCTTGGGCAGCATCTGCCTTATAGATCTGCGCCATATCTTCGGTGCTGTTATACACCAAAGTGCCGTAGGCAGGAGTACCTAAGGCATTAACAGCGGATTGGTTGAGTGCAGGAAGATTGACCTGCTCAGTTACCTGTAATGCCTCAATAATGGCACGGGTAACCTGATCAATCTGGTTTCCTATAATCTTTGTGGACATTCTAGACCCCGATTAGTGTAACTTTAGATAACCAATTCACGGATTTGAATAGCGTCTCCAGTTTGTGGAATAGTGCCAACTGAGAAATCTACAGCGTTAGCAGTGACTGTGTAGTCAGTTCCAGGACGTTGACAAACACCATTCAAGAATACAAGTAACGAATATGCATTATGACCAGGCGAAATTGCAAAGGATGATGTGGATCCATTACCCGTATACATTACGCCGTTGTTTCCATTATTAATTCCAGTCGCCAGAGAGTATTTATCAGCGCAACCATATTTACCAGTAACATCAATGTCACCGCTAACCATTACGTTACCAGCAATCTTCATGCGATTGGATGCATCAGGTGCGATGCCAATACCATAATGTGTTTCACCACTGAACCTATTAGATGTAATAGGTGTAGTATCACTTAGACCAAACTTATACCATGTGCCTGAGTCGTAAATCCAACCCAAAGCATTACCAGGAGTCCAGTCAATGTTATAGCAGATATCACCGCTGTTGTATGCTTCAGTAGCATCAACTTCGGGATTACCTGAAGAATCCTCTTCTGCCATGAGGATATTTCTCAACACCGTGCCATCATCATTAGATAATGTGAAGTTAAGAGTTTGGATAGTATCCTGTGATGTTATTTTCTTCTGGAAAGTAACAGGACCAGAGAATACTGATTCCAATTGGTTAGATGCACCACCAATAACAGTCAGTTTATCAGTTAGCACCAACTCAGAGAAGGTCTCAATGGTTGTGCCTTCTTCACCCAACACGTTAAGTTGTGCAATATCTTCGTTAGTAATCTGACCTGTAACTGGGTTAATAACCTGGTTACCAACAAACAACTCACCATCAGAGTTA
>NHGE01000053.1 GCA_002172375.1 Euryarchaeota archaeon TMED129
GGCTACAAATGTTGCAATCGATTCTATGTTACAAAAGGGCGCTTACGTCGCAATTGCTTCTCATGACGATCCTGTAATAAATCATGCATTAAATTCATTGATGAAATATGATATGGGTCCAAGAAAATCCGATCCAAGAGATAACTCTGGGCCCAAATTAAATGGTAAAGGAAACGGATACGAATTCCAATTTTTACTGGGAGTTAGAGGAGACAAGAGGCGTAAATTAGCAGAAGAAGGCCATCTGACTCGTATTTATCTGCCATATGGTTCACGTTGGTATGAATACAGCATGAGGAGACTACGAGAAAATCCAGAAATTGCAACACATGTTGCAAAAGCGTTTTTTTTACCATGGACTAATAAAAGATAATTAGTAAGGGGGATGCAGATACATTCTCTTTATTTCGGATGCTTCTCTTTTACCCCTTAAAGTGCGACCTTTTCCAGTATGTATAGCCCTAATTCTCCATTTATGGCCTTCAATTTCTATTATTGTCCCACACGAAAATATCTTATCAGGAGAACACTCAAGACTGTAAGGAGTACTATTTTCTCCATCTGTCATTGTAATTTTTATTATTTTTTTATCTACACGAATAGCCCACATTGCATATATTTTTGAAGCAATTAGTTTCTCAAATGGCTTTGATATTTCATCATCTATTCTAGTTACTGCCCAATCTATTCCTTCGTATTGAAATATGTCTCCTATTGATATAATCTCATCATTATCAACTTCAACCGATCCTGAATGACTCTTTTTACCTTCAGAAAATGTAGTATTGACGAATATTGCCTTAGGAGGTCTTAACTCAATCAAATGTACAATTCCACATTCTAAACATTTAGCTAATATATTTTCACCCTTGCCTTTCTTCGTTCTTTTCAAAATATCATGCTCTGTAATACTTGGGCATTGTGGACATTTTGCAACATCAAATATTTCACTGTCGCCATCATCTTCATTTTCAGACGTCATATTGCTATCGCAAGACTTACTTCTATTCAAACCATCCAATGAGTTATTTGAATAGTTAGATTACTAGCGGGCATCATGCGTAAGTCAGGCGAGGGTTTTGGACTCCCTCAAATGTCAGAACGTGAAATGTTTGAAATGTTACTTTCAGAAGATGATTCTAGGACTTCTGATGAGCCAGAAATAGCTGCGAACATAGGTGAACAGATGCTCCATATGGGACTCAGTCCTTTGTCAAGATCTATACGCACCAGAATTAGGGATATATGTTCTAGAATACCGGCAAAAAATGTTATATTAGTAGGGGGAGGAATTGGCCATCTTTCAGCATGGCTTTTTGATATGTGGTGTTCCGAGGATAATCGTAATATATCTCATCCTAATTCTTTTACAATAGTTGAAGAAGGAGGAAAATTTGGTATTATATTAAATCGCNTAATATCGCGATATGATGCAGATTCATGGTCTAAGGTAATAGTTAAACCTTGGAACGAAATNACTGCTGAAAGTACTTCATGGTTCGCTTCTAATGCAGCTTCTAATGATATCACACCCTTTTCTCTAATACCATTGCCTGTTGATTTGATTGTAATTGATTTACCAGAGAATGANCGTGTTGATGCTTTAATAAATTCTCTTGACTTACTATCTCCTGGTGGGATAATTATCGTTAAAGAACCTGAAGTTCCTACTGGTGATGTCGGGGAAATAAAAGATGACTCAGAAACCACTCAAGCNCAGGAAAAGGTATTATATTTCAATAAATGGATTAAATNAATTAGAGATTTCAGTGTAAATAATTCTTTGAGTTTTGTNGAATTAACTGGTGGTTCATTGGTAATNTTACGNAAATCGGAATAATTNACANAATATTATTATAATGCAAGACNGATATCAAGAATTTTTCCTAAATATTTTTTGCTTCAATCAACATATCTACTCTAAATATTCCATATCCATAATGATCGTCATGTTCATNCTGTCCNTCTTTCATATTTGAGTTATCCATNATCAGNTCTTTAACTTCAATTATNCTGTCTCTTTCTTGTGAATTCTCACGCTGTAGTTCCGGATTATTTTCTAATAATAATGCTAAAGATCCAGAAACCCAAGCCGTTGCTGCAGAAGTTCCACTAGACCAACCCCACCAATTCTCGTTACTAACTCCTCCAGCCATAAGTATGGGAACTTCTTGTCCTGGGCCAACAACCTCTGGTTTCATATCAGGATTATTTCTAGGTAATATTGGATTAGGCCAAAATCTACCATCGTTATCTCCTGCAGAACTACCTTTCCAAATCTGTCCGCTCCTAGTAATTCCGCCGACACAGATCACATCTTCAACAGATCCAGGAGATTCTACATCTCCATCATCATTTTCTCCATCATTTCCTGCTGCTGCAACAATATAGACACCTTGATCTAAGGCTTGCTCAACTGATTGCTCCAGTGCATCAGTAGTGAATATCCCTGAACCAAATCCTTGTGCTCCTCCTAAACTCAAAGAAACGATATCCGCACTATTGTCCACACACCAGTCGACTGATTCTGATATCATTTGATCGGTACCTGTACCATCGCTACTAATTGCTTTGGCGACTAATAATGAAACTCCTCTAGCATTGCCTATTAATCCATTATTTGATATTATAATGCCGGCCATTGCTGTGCCATGCCCTTCATCATCATANGGTTCTGAATATTCATTGACAAAATCTTTCCAACCGGCTATTTCAATCCCNTCAAATCCTGGGTGATCAATATCNATACCCGAATCGACAATACACAAAATAACTCCTGTGCCGTCAAGATTATGTATTTCATTTAACCCTGTTATTTCTCTATATTCGCTCTCCCAAGTTATTAATGCACCTGATGGGCCAGATGCACTAATATTTCCAATTCCTGGCCATAAATAAATCATNGAAACAGATAATAGTAACAGTGCGATTAGAATTGTTACTATTGCTGAAACCATCAATAAAGAGTCGTCATTTTTAGTTAATTCATTTGATTGAACTATTTTAGCATCCATTATCTCTTCCATATTAATCCACTAATTTACCAGGTTTCTTCGTCACTAAAATGACTTTCTACAGGAGTATTAGAGTTACAACTTCTGCATTCTATTCTCGTTGGCATAATTTTTCCACATTTTCCACATTTTTCACCAATATTGCCCTTTCCTCGACAATTGNTTTCTGTACATTTTATTTCTATTTTGCCTGATGAATATTTCTTTGCACTTGTTTCAATATTACAAATTGGACATCTTCCTTGTTGTACCGTTGTTTTCTTTTTCACAGTTTCACCCGCAACTTCTCTAGCTCTTACTGATTGAATTCTATCTTCAGCACTTCCTAGCATAAAATGAGGAAACCAAATAATTACCAATAGTAAGAGTATAGATAATATGCCTGATATGATGTATAGTAATATTAGTAGATAATTAAGTTCTTCAGACTCAATATTCATCCTACTCGCCACAGCATGTGTTCCAGACCATGACATAATATTAAGCATCAAAATCAAAACTCCCATTTCTACATCCCATGCTCGAAGACTATGGTCTTCCCATGCTTCTTCTACAACCCGGGGGTCTGGGTGCGCATGCCTTTCCTGTACATGGATATCTCTAGTTTCCCTTACAGCTCTATGAACAACTATTATCGAAAGGAAAAATAGTACTAAATTTCCTAAAATTATTGCTCCAAAATCAGTTATTTGAGAATTGTACGGGAAGGAAGGATTTCCTGCATGACTCGACATATATCCATATTGAACAGCAAAAGAACCAATTAATAAATATGCTAAATTTTCTCTCATTATAGGATATTCTGACCAAAGAAAGAATACGATTCCCAGCCAACAAATTAAAGATAAGAGCGATAACATCAAAGTCCAGTCAGAAACCTGTAAAAAACCACTATTGTCTCCAAAAATCCCGTATCTATTATAATCTCCTCCTCCTGATAATTCTCCAATTCCAATATCCCAGGATCCAAGTATAAATGATATAATAGCCAGTAAAATTATCATTATTTCTTTGATTCCCCATTTATTGACAATTAAAGTTTTTTGAAAATAAAATTCTCTTAGAATATTATCAAAATAACCTAATTTAGTATTAATTTTTGATAACTTGAATTCTAGTTGTATCTGACTAAGTCTTATTCCTCCATCGTCAACGGAGTTAGTGGATTTTTCCAAAATCTCTTCCTCCATGTTCATGGGAGGCGGCATTAACGCATAAAATCCGCGTACTAATGATTGTAAATACAATCGTTATTTGGCATATAATTATGGCGCCGAGAGAGAGATTTGAACTCCCGAGGGAAGATCCCACATGATTTCCAGTCATGCGCAATACCAGGCTATGCGATCTCGGCAGGCAGTTCTCTCCAATCGAGCATTAGTTTTGAGTTTGTTGTATTAAAAATATCTATATCCGTAGTGATTAAATTGTAAATTNCTTTCGAGTAAACAGCGCCACTGTGGCTTAGGGGTATAGCATCCCATTGGTAATGGGAAGGTCGGGAGTTCAATTCTCCCCAGTGGCTCCATTCAAATATNTCATATCTTGANAAACTCTAATCAAATAATACTCNCTTTCTTCTTCGGTGTATTTTTTAAACCTGAAGTAATTAAGTTGATAATCTACCTGATATACAGAGAACTATGAATAACTCCAATAGAAGACTTGCGATATCTTTGATATTACTCATGATTGCCGCACCTTTAGCTAATGCAGGAGTCTCAACTTGGAATGCATCAAATAGTATCAATACTAATGGTACTTCAATAACAGTTAGNGGTTTTGAAGTNCCCGGNAATTCTACAATCTTAGATGGTTGGATGCATGTAACAGATTCTACGATGGCAACTTCACTCAATAATGGAATAATTTGGGAAGGCTCAGACTTTGATGGAGGGACTAAATTTGGAACATTCATAGATGATAATGNTCGAATAACAATCAAAGATGACGGTACTAGATCNAATATAAGTACTTTTGATGAAGGTGANATCANTGTAGTAATGAATTCAAAGTATAAATANACTCCTGGATGGAGNCTTGTTTATTCTGTAGATTCAGAAACCAATGTTTCCNAATGTGGTGGATTGGCCGGTAAAATATTANAATATGGTTTAGATAACGATTTTAATTCTCAACTTAATGATATAGAAATAATTTCCGAAATATATTACTGTGAAACATTTTCAAAGGAAGACACGATTCAAGAGTTAAACATCATTTCTCCGGGAGATGGTTATTCAAACGGCAATCTTTCTGCTACAGGAGGTGGCGGTCAAAACTTTTCTGCAACTTACATAATAAGTACTGGCATAGATTCAATTTCTATTAATAATGCCGGTTCAGGATATGATACTAATGATACAGTAACAATAATATGTGTCCAGTGTGATGGAGAAAATGCTAATGCTTCTATATCTTCCGTCGATAGTAATGGAGGAATTACTGGAATTACAGTTGATGATGCTGGCGATGGATATACAGGAGATGATACNATTTTTATCTCAGTATCTGGNTCAGGAGGAAATGGNGCAAGTCTTGCTGCAAACCTACAAAGTACTGGAATANTACATTCAACTGAAATAACTAATGAAGGTTCNAATTATACTAGTACGCCAACAATAGTTATCAGCGATTCTGCAGGAACAGGTGCAAGCATCTCTGCTTCATTAGGNGACTATTTTGAATATGAATTAGATATTGATACGGTCAGTTCAGGAAGTTCAAACTGCGAATATGGAGGAATTGTGGTTAAAAGTGGCTTGGATTATAATAATAATCGTAATTTGGGCTCCGATGAGNTACAGAATGAAGAATATTTTTGTAACACAATTAAGACATGGCAAGCAACAACCTTTACAGGATTGGGCGGGACAACATATGGTAGTCAACAAAATATGAGTTATGGAGTAATTCCTTCGGAGGCTACTAATGGAGTTGTTGCAATTGGAACAACACCGGGAGAACCTCTGCCAGCAGGGACTAACAGTTCATTCCTAATTCCTTCTGTATCAGTTCCTTTAACGGTCGATCAAAATAACTATTTTCTTTCATTTGATCATTGGTATCATGTCGATAGTACTTCTTCTGGAGGTGGAGATGGTGCATGGATAGAGTATAGGGTTAAAGAATCTAATAATTGGGGCGATTGGACATACGTTGCTCCTAATTCNGGATATCCTAGTACTATGTCGACAGATGCNCATACTCCTAATGGNGCTCCATCGGGNGNAGTTCCCGTTTTTGCGTCTTCTAACTATAGTGGATGGGTNACTAGTACTTTTGACCTTAGTCCATTAGTGTCTGAAAACTCTTCTAACATACAATTCAGATTTAATATTTGGACTCATCCTGATGCGGAGAATGAACGTCCAGGATGGTTTATTGATAATATTTTATTCAACAATGATGGCATCAGTTATGGTGCATGGCACCATGGGTGTTATACTCAAACAGCTAGCTCTTGTTACTATTCATCCAATGCATACGGCTCTCTACATCGTGTAATAGATTTATCAGGTACCAATTCTACATCTAAAATTGAAATTGATATGGAGTGGGACTTAGAAGGTTCTTCAGTTGACAATGCCTGTGTAGAAGTATCATTGAATCAAAATACTTGGTATGATATTTCTTCTACTGGNACTACATCCACATCTTCTGATTGTGCAAACAGAGATGGCGCAATACCTGGGAGTGGATATACAGCAGCCAATGGGCAAAGTTATGGTGATCAAAGTGGAAGAACAAGAACAATCGAACTTACAATTCCTAATTCATTCTTGAATGAGCCAACAGTTTATTTTAGAATAATTGTAGATACAGATTATTACAATAACTGGGGAGGTACTTTAGATGCTCGAGAAGGACTCACTGTAGACGAAATCAGAGTTGTTGATTATAGCAACTCTATTCTTTTTATTGATGATTTGGATTCCTTATCCTCAATGACTCATAATCCCATAGGCGCTTCAGCTGATGATTGGCAGCATTTAGTTTTACTTAGAGGTGCTCAAACTGTCAGAATGGGCTTTGAAGACTCAACTGCTAGTGCACCATCAATTACTGATGCTTCTGGCTGGTCAAGGACTAATTCGATGAGTTCTGGATCTTGTACTGGCGATACATGTAAATGGACTTTAAACAAAATTAACTCTAATTCTGGTCCAGGTGGGACAGCTTCATTTCCTTATGCATACGGAATAGCATTCTCAGGTAGTTATTCATCATACATACAAGAAGCAAGATTATTCTCTCCTTCTTATGATATTCCCGCAAATGGTAATGCATTCCTCACCTTTGACCATTGGACAGACATGGAACCAAACTGGGATGGAGGAGCAGTTTTCATTAAAGTAAATAATGGCTCATGGCAGCATTTTGACCCTGGAAATTGGTATGATAGTCAAGTAAGTTATAATTACAATAATTTGTATGGATATGATACTTTTTCATCTCAATCTTCAGCTAATGGAGGTATGAAAAATATGCAAGCAAGTTTACTAAATTACCAAGGAGATACTGTTCAATTCAAATTCTCCATGGGTTCCGATGGATATGACAATCGAGGAGGCTGGTTTATTGACAATGCAGGTGTGAAAGTAGCTAACTATGGAAACCCTGGTGATTGGCTCAGTCCTTCATTTTCAATAGGTGATTTTGATGATTTTAATCTTGGAATAATAGATGTAGATGCTTTAATTCCTGAAAGTACTTCTATTANAGCTTCATTAATAGATTCTTCCACTAATCTATTACTACCTGGTTATTCAGATGTTTCTTTACCATTATCNCTCGCGGGTATNGATGCTGACANCTATCCACAAATTAAATTGAAACTACATCTTACTACTTCAGACNCTGAAGCAACTCCTGCAATTAGTAAGATTAGNATNGGAGGTAAAAGATTCTTGAANGCAGATTCAGGAAATAATGGATGGACTTATAGCTCAGGAGTAGAAGTTGTTGATGATTTATTGAATGCTACACTTATTTCGGGAACTTTAATTTCCGATTTCACCCCCTCATCTAGGCCTATTAAAGCCTTAAATGTAGGAGGGAATATTTCTAATGGTGTAACAGTGACTGCATTAAATAAAAATGGAGGATCACTGGGTTCTGCTTCCAAAGGGGGTAGTATAGTTTTCTCCACCATACAAACTGGATTTGGATTATCTGTTAATTTGCCAACTAATGCATGGATAGACAGACTTGTAGTTACGGCAGTTTTTGCAGAGCCTGCCAGTAATCCAATTATTGACGTACTCGATGACGAAATATTAGATTGGTCATTCCCTAGAGGAGATTCTTACGGGCATTATGGTTGGCAATCAACTCTTGCAGGATACGATTCTTCAGAAAGTCCAGTAATTAGTAAAACCGTNGCTCTCGATGGTTNAAATCCAGAACAGTTTTCAATTTATATTCCTGCTGAAGCATCAGTCACTTCTGGAATAATTTCTATTTCTCCAGATCATGATGGATTTGAATCTGTAGTTACTCTTACTGTGGCTGGTTCTTCACAATCAGGTCCTTTAGGGGACAATATATTTTACAACACCCTCAGCTCTTCACAAATTTCTGGTATTTCACTTATTAGTGGNACTCATACNGANCCAGATACTGGTAGATTATGGCGTGATGTTCCAATTGAATTAGANTCAAATACTGCNCAAACAATCACNATATCTAGNATTGGCATAAATTATTTCTTATTTGAGAATATTTCAGGTTTAGAGGATTCACTTTCTGAATATCATGAGTCAACTATGAATTCATTTCCAGATTATGAAGAAGTAGAGATTCCAGTAACCTTTTCTGCAGATATAGGGTCAATTTCAATAGATGGAGATATAGTTTATGATTTCTTAATCCAAAACAGAGATTTTTCCGTACCAAATACCTTCTATCCTACTGGAGATCCGGTTCAAATATCTACATCACATCACCATCTTTATGATAATGCAGAATTGTCAGAGATAACTCTTACGGGAACTGCATCGGACGGTAATGTGATTATTTTCAAAGTAGAAAATAGCGCCGATGGGTTATGGGGTTCTGGGACAGACCCTGTATCCTTTTCACAAATATCTGGTTCTGATAAAGCACCATTGGATCTTTCTTCGAGTTATGTCGATTTAGTAGCTAATAATGATGGAGGGATAGATGTTGTTGTTAATTGGATATTTGATATCTCTTGGTATTGGGATGATGTTGAAGAAATATATTGGGTTTCCCGTGCTAACGATATTAATGGCGATACTATTTGGCCAGCAGAACAATTCAGTGGAAGATCTGGTGCACAGGCGGTAGAAAATGATTTACAAATAGACTATTTTGAAGTATATGACTCCAGTGGAAGANTGATATCAAATATTTATGATAATTTATTCTATCCTTTCCCTATTTTAGAGGGNAGCGAGTTAAATATTAATGGTAAAATTAGATTCCAAGACTCTTCAAGTCATCGTCCATTAAGTAGTGACTTNACTGTAGGATTGAATATATCGGGTAATATTTATTCTTTAAATTCTAANTCTGATGGNGAATTTTCTGGAACTATTANTTCACCTACTGGTCAGAATGAAATTACTTTGTCTCCAATTATTATTTCTNTAGGGCCTNCTACTGGTTCATTTGGTGCAGATGATGTAACAGGACAACCTCCCTTAGTGGACATTGTTATTGATAACAATCCTCCAATAGCCGGTCCAATACAAATTAATACTCCTATTGGATTACAATTGGCCGATGGTATGGTTTCTGACCCAACATCTCCATTCAGACCATATATCACAGTTAGCGAGAGTGAGGCTAGAGGAGACTCTGTCACTCTAAAATATTGGCGTACTGGTGTCGACGATATCAATGGAGACGGCATAGCATCTGAAAATGAATATCAATCACAATTACAATCTCTGACTCCAGGATTAACTGGGGAGCAGCAGATACAATTTTCTGCAATCGATGTCTCTAGTTTGGATAATGAGCCAATATTGCTTTATGTGGAAGGAAGTGATTGGGCTGGCCTCACATATTCCGATGGCGGAACTGGTGGAGGACCGGGCGCAGAAAACTCTTGGGCACGTGTAATCATAGCTGTAGATGAACCAACACAATTTGCTGGAGATAGTATAGGAATAGGAGGAGGGCAAAATTCTGCCTTTGATTTGGATAGGAGGACAAGCGATAATGTCGATTTCTATCTTTTACCTGACGTTTTGCATACATTCAGCATACAAATAGATGATCCAAATGGAATAAATACTTTAGACAACATTACTATAATGCTGTGTGGATATGGTACTAATTTAGGATTGTTCACATATGCTCCATACTCAGGCGAACTATGGTCTCCCGGAGACAGTATGGTGACTCCAATAAATTACCAAACAGAAGTTATAACAAATTCTGTTTCTAAGATTTATCTAAGTTTTAAGTTATCTTGGGATTTCCCTTGGGACGAAGATAGTGTTGCATGTAAACCTAGAGTAACGGTTGACGACAATCTAATAACAGTAGCAGAATCTGATGTTTTAAGTGCCTTATCTTGGAAATTAGATAATAAAATTTCTGCAATTCCAGAAGGAGTTTATGATCTCACTCTTCCAATCATGGAGTCTATTGACAATGAATTATACTTAAAACAAAATGATGAATTTTCGATTTCTGGAGCAGTTTATTATGCAGGTTCAGGTGAAAGATTACTTTCAATACCTGATGGATTAGGGACTCAAATAAAACTAATTTATGGTTCTCAAGAACTTACATCTGATACATTAATTGAATCTGACGGGTCATTTAATACCTCACTAGAATTGCCTCCTCGGGCGCCTTCTAATCCAATAATGCCAGTATCAACAGAAGTTACTAACCTTCCTGGACTTGCTTCTTCTTTGGAAAATTCTGCTGCATCAGTAACAGTAGATAGTGACTCTCCAACGGCCCGTTTCAATCAAGAAATATATCCAGATTCTTCTTTAACTTCTTTAGGCACTGATTCTCTTAAAAATGTATTAGTAACTATTTCAATTGTTGATGAATTTGGAATGCAAGAAGGTCCTTTGATGATTGCATGGGAATATATTAGGGCTGGAGGGCCAATAGTAGGAACTCAAACTTCTGGTGAATTATCTTTAATTTCTTTTTCTGATGGCGTCAGTATATATCAAAGTAGAATAGATTTTACGCCAATCATAGATTTAACCTTCCAACCAGGAGATCAGGTATCTGTATGGATAAATTCTAAAGATAAGGCTGGAAATCCAATTATAGGTTTAGGAAGCGAAGATACTCCAAGGATGCCAACTCTGAGAATAATGGAATTTTTGGGACAATATACGAGAGAAATAACTACTCCAACTAAAATACCGGCAGTAGGCGACGTATTGACCATTGTAACTTATTGGGAAAACCCAGGGAAACTAGATGGCACTATTTCTTTGGGATTATGGGAAAAATTACCTGATGGCTCTTGGAAACCTTCTCTGACTACTCAGAAATTCGGCGACCAAGAATTATTTTTAGAATCTGGCAGTACCAGTGTACTGTCTTCATTCGAGTATGAAACTTGGCAAGAAGGATCTCCATATTTGGTGATAGTTGTTGATGGAGATTTTGACAATGTTAATGGTATGCAACAAGAAATCGTTGGAATAAATGTCGGTAATCTCCCACCAGTTGATTCCGGCAATTCGACTATTTGGCTAATAGGTGCATCTGTAGTGATATTTTCGTCTATTGGGGCTCTAGTTTTCTTCATGAGAGGAAGAGGCGAGGATTACTATGATGATGATGATTATTATGATGAGGACTAATTAACTTCCGAAGTTCAATTTAACCTCTATTATCCATATTTATGTTCATAATTAACCTCTATAATTTATAGACTATTAGATGGTGACATAGTACAGAAAGATATATCTTTCTAGATGGGATTTGTATGCAAGTAGATGATGACGAAGTAAAGAATGTTGACGATTTAAGAAGTGAATTGGAAGATTTAAAATCTCTAGTAAATACTCTATTGACTATTATAATGGAAGAGGCTGATGGCGTTCAGAGTGGTGCAGCACCTGCTCTTAGTGAACAGCCTAGACGTGGATATTGTATGTAGTCAGTATTGGACTGGCACTGGATCAATACTTCTCCATAAATACCATGTAGCGACAGAACAATAAGGAGAAAATTTTTTTTTTAAATGGTTAATAAATTTTTCTGGTGGTAAATATTTTTTTTTATAGTTTTTCGATATAGCTCTTAAAAGGCCAATATCTTGGACT
>NHGE01000054.1 GCA_002172375.1 Euryarchaeota archaeon TMED129
CAAAGAATCATTGGATACATAGAAATGAACATCAATAATTTACGTTCTTAATTATCATTTATAGATATAGTTTGTTATTCTTCTAGAAACAAAATCACCAATGAATGGTGATAAAAGTAACAAAAAAACCAAAGAAAAAACATAAGAATTATCTCCCAAATATTCCTCAATATAATTTGACATCAGAGGCGAAAAAAAATATGCCAATAAAATAGAGATTATAAGACAAAATCTATCAATCCAAGGAGTAGAGAACATCCCCTTTTCCATTTTTCTCATAGGCAATGAATTTGTTCCTTCCACATTACTGAGAATACATTTACAGTCATCAATCCATCGCATAAAATTACATTTTTCTGAGAATGGTTTCAATACAAAAACCTTCGAGCAATTGATATGTGCGCGACCATATCAATCAAGAAGTGCAGTAAATGTCCCTCACAATCAATCCTTCATCAAGTATATAGTGGACAACATTTGTGTGGAAAATGTTTATCAGATTCTATTAGAAGAAGGGTNGCTAAAGAATTAAGAAAACAATTAATTTTACCGAAAAATGCACGCCATGATNACGGNTCNCCTTTCAGATTATTGGTGGCTGTTTCTGGTGGAAAAGACTCTGCAGTACTCCTTTCAATGATTGTTGATATAATAGGTAAAAGAAGAGATATAGAAATAATTGCTGGTTGTGTTGATGAAGGNATTCAGGGTTACAGAAAACCTTCGATNGATTGCGCTATGGATTTAGCAAAAGATTTGGGCATCCGTTTCGAAACTATTAGTTATCCTGAACTAGGTTATGANANGATGGANTCAGTAGTNTCAAAAATGCCTAAAATTGGCGATCTTCATGATGAAGCAAATGGTATGATGCCTTGTTCTTTTTGTGGTGTTTTTAGAAGGCAAGGTTTGAACGCATTAGCGCAAAAAACTAATGCTGATGTGATGGCTTTGGGCCACAATCTGGATGATATGGCCCAATCAATCTTGATGAATCTACAAAAGGGAGAAATTGAACGATCTGTTAGATTAGCACCTCATACCAGTTCTCCTTTAGAGGGTTTGGCACCAAGAATAGTGCCTCTACGGTGGATTCCTGAGCAAGAGATTCATGCTCATGCAGTAATTTCTCACCTTCCATTTTTTCATGGCGATTGNCCACATGCCCCAGGGGCTATGAGACAATTAAGTAGAGGCGTTATTGCAAATCTCGAACAACAAACTCCAGGCGCAAGGCATGGTCTTTTACACTCTCTTGAAGAGATTAGGAGATTATATAGAGAAGGAAAAAAAGAATCTTCAAAAATTAAGAATTGCTCATTATGCAATGAAGTAACAAGTAGAGAAATTTGTCAAGCATGTACTATGAAACAATGGCTTTCTGAAGTATAATATTACTAAATTATGTAATCAGGAATTTCNGTAATATCCTGAATTTTACCACAATAAAAACATCTAATCTCAACAGGATTTTTATTGACNACNATCATCTTGTTAGGTAAAGGTTCTCTGTCGTTTTGAGTAATACAATTTGAAAAAGAGCATTTTATAATATTCACTAATTCATCACTTAANCCAATTTTTCTTTTTTCNGCAACGCTATAATTTCTAATTATTGCTATGGACGCCTCTGAAGCTATAATGGCCAACCTATCCAATTCTTCTTGTACTAACTCTCTATCTTCAATCTTCAAAACATCTTTACGCCCTAACTTATCACTTGGAACATTCATGACTAATGAAATAGGATTTGATCTTCCAGAATCAAGTTTAAGCATCCTTAGTACTTGTAATGATTGACCTCCTGGTATGTGATCAATTACNGTTCCATTGCATATCGCCGTAACTCTCCTCATCTCAGCATCTTTCATTTAAGCCACCTCTTTCTCAATATCAATTCCTAGACTTTTACATAGTAAAGCCATTCTTGTTGGTATGCCATTAAATGCCTGCTCGAAATACATTGCATGTTTTGTGGAATCCACTGAAGGATGTATTTCATTTACTCTTGGAAGTGGATGCATAATTATCATATCTTCTTTTGACCCAACTAAATCCATTTTTGTGAGTTTGTAGATTCCCGAAACTTTGGCATATTCATCTTCATCTGGAAATCTNTCTTTCTGAATTCTAGTCATATAAATTACATCAGAATNTTTAATATTTTCATAGAGGTTATCAGTTTCAGTTACATTACAACCTAATGCGAGTAAATCATCAACAATTTCTTTTGGCATTTTTAAAGATTCAGGNGATACTAAGGTCAAATTGACATTAAATCGCGCTAATGCATGCGACAGACTGTGCGCTGTTCTGCCATACCTTAAGTCACCTACAAGAACAACATTCAAATCTTTAAATTCATTATGNGATTCTCTAATAGTGAATAAATCTAGCAATGTTTGTGTAGGATGATTCCCTGCACCGTCTCCGGCATTCAAAATAGGTATATTCACCGCATCTGCACTATATTGTGCAGCACCTTGACGAGGATGTCTTATTACAGCCACATCTGAATAACCATCAATCATTTGCATGGTATCGTACAAAGTTTCACCCTTTGCCACGGATGAACCAGCAGAAGTGAAATTCAATACTTCTCCTCCTAATCTTTTCATTGCTGTTTCAAAAGACATCCTTGTCCTAGTGGAGTTTTCAAAAAACATATTCGCCAATACTTTACCTTGTAATAAGGGCAAATAAATATCTCCTTTAGCAGCAGGAAGCATCTTTTTTGCATTATCTAATAGTGTTATAATCTCCTCATTTGTAAGATCATCCATCGTTATAAGGTCGCCCATAGTACTCTCTCTTTANATCTCTGAAGGGAGACACTCCATATGTCTTACTACCAAACTAATTCTAACTGNATTAAAAAACCGATGTCTTGATGTCCGATAGGCTCCCCCAGTGNTATTGATGATAATCAGTCGAACTCCGCTTCGAGCATCTTTTTGTGGAGGNGGAACGGANATAGACTCTTTTTCTTATAATGAAGAAGAAGGAGGCATGGTCGTATCTACAACTCTACAAAGCTACATACATATTACTGTGAATAAAAGATTTGATGATAGAGTACGTGTTTCTTACTCTAAGATGGAATTAGTCGACAATTTCGAAGATTTAGAACATGAACTTGTCCGTGAGGCAATGCGTATAACAGGNATTACATCGGGTGTAGAAATTACTACAATAGCCGATATTCCTTCTCGAGGGACAGGCCTAGGCTCTTCTTCTTCAGTCACGGTGGGGTTATTGAATGCATTACATGCCTTTGCTGGCCATCATGCGTCACCAAAACAATTAGCCGAAGAAGCATGCATGATTGAAATAGAAATTTTAAATCAACCAATTGGTAGACAAGATCAGTATGCTGCAGCCTTTGGAGGTATTAATTCTATATTATTCTCTTCTGAAAGGGTAGAAGTAATGCCNTTAAAAATAAATAAAAATATTATTGAGAGNATAGAGGCAGAGTTTTCACTTGTTTTTACTGGCTTATCNAGAAGTGCAAGTAAGATCCTATCCGAAACAAGTGANAGTCAAGAAGCCAAATTTAAAAGATTACGTTTGATAAGAGATCAAGCATTTTTATCAANAAAAATGCTAGAAAACGGTGAATTAGAAGAATTAGGAAAATTGCTTGCAAATACTTGGGAATTAAAAAGAGAACTTTCCCNAAGTATAAGTAATGATGAATTAGATACAATTTATGATAGTCTAATGGATTTGGGAGCAAATGGAGCCAAACTTCTTGGAGCAGGAGGAGGAGGCTTTTTTCTTGTACACGGATCATCTGAATTTAGAGAAAGATTGTTTTTAAGTTTCGGTAAAGATTACAAAATTTTGCCCTTAAAATTAGATTCATATGGTTCACAGATAATTTATNACGCGATTTAACGGGTTTTTAACATGAAAAAATATGTTNCTCTCAGCTCATTATGTACTTTTATGATTATTATTTCTATTTCTCTACCATGTGCCAATGATGCCGATTCGGATTTTTCAAATTTTGATGATTCCTTCAAGTCTTCCGAGGTAACATTCGAAAACAATATCACAGGTAATGCATTTCTAAATATCACNGGTCCGATTATGATCAATTCAGAATTCAATGCATCTTGGTTTTCAGAGATTTTAATTTTGGAATCATATGGGACCGATCTTCTGCCTGATCAGTCAAAAGGAATAAGAAAACAAATCGATCAACATATGGGAAATAATGATGGAATTATTAATTCTNGCGAGGTTAATAATTTTAGTGAATTAATAGTTTCTTCGAGAGATTGGAATAATTCCTTCTTAGGAGGATGCTGCTCATTTGATTATAGTCCATTAATCGCAATTGAAAATGAAATAATTATCAATCCTCCTGTGGTAGGTCTAGTTAACATTTCTTCAGATTCTTGGGGTTGGATTGAATCAGCCAATTTAATCGGATTAACTGATAATAGAATAACTAGNATTATTGATTTACCCAGAGAAGGGGCCTTAATTGAAGAAATACCTCTACAAATCAAACTTCCTGAGAGTTGGGAATTTAGATACAGTGCAATGTCCGAGATAATTAATGGTGAGCCAAATACTTTTGTTATTAATCGAAGCGAATCTCCCGTAGCCTCTAATATCAGAATCACAATTGGAGAAAACTTCCCTCCTTTTTTATCTGCTTCTAGATACCCTCTTTCTTCATCATCTATTTCATTGAATGGTTCTACTAGTTATACCAGTTTTTGTGAAGATAGTATACTTGAAAATCCAATTCTAGAATGGAAAATAAAAAAGAATAACCAATTATTAGATACTATTCAGAATGCTTGGTTCCAATTAAAACCTAGTGAATATAATTTTTCTCATGGTGAAATCGCCAGTATCAGTCTTACCTGTACTGATTCCCATAATGCCAATTCTTCTTGGTCTGAAAACATAGTNATTGATGGAATTCAGCCTGAATGGNGTGGTGAAATTTCATTAGATAATGGTAATAATTTCCATAATTTTGATATTTATGGTGATGTTTTATCAGTAATTTCTGGAAGTGAAATAAGAATAAATATTTCTGCAAGTGACGAGAGTCAATTNCCTACATCGATCGAGTTATTAACAAATATTTCTGAGGGCTGGAGACAATATGAATTGAATGAAGGGGAGTTTTCTTTTACCGTATCACAAGGCTCGGGAATCAACGGCTTGCATCTTAGTATTATAGAACGCCATCTTGAAAAAGAACCAACTGAAATAGGGATGTGGTTAGCAGTTACTGATGATGCAGGAAATACTGTCACAAAAGAATGGAAAATAGAAATAATTGATGGAAATTCACCAACAATATTAATGGATATAATAGCAAATGGTTCTNTAATTGAATTAGATAAATCTGCTAGAGAAGGAGATTTAATTCAATTGGTTTTTTCTAATTCNTATGATGATTTGGATTCGATAAATGACACCTCATGGGAAATTTACTTAGATGGAGAAATAATNTTACCNAATACTCCTTGGTCAGAAGANGTTGAGAAACTATCTATCCCTGTAATTAATTCAGGTTTCCATGAAATAACTGTAATAGCNACTGATTCGTCCGAAAATTCTAGGACGGAAACCTTTCCTTTGACTATATTTCCCAAAAGAGGAGTCGATCTAGAGNTTGTTTCTCAATCATTAACTGGNGATTTNTTCAAAGGAGGCAGTGCATCNTATGTTTTGCACATGAAAAACAATGGTTTCGATGATGCTTATGCCAGAGTNTGTATATCTNATACTTGTAGTAAATTTGTTGATTTCCCAGGCGCNGAATTAGANTCAAGCACTATTTCAATTATAGAATATGATTTCATTGTGCCTAATAATTCAGAATTAAACATAAGTNTTGTTTGGAATAGTATATCTGCAAACAATAATGGAAATTTCTTTATTGAGTATGACTTAGAATCTGAAACTGAAAATTCATCACTCTTTATAATCCTATTACTGATTATCATCACAGTCTCTATTTTTATTTTTCGAAGTGGTACATCAACCGGAAAAGGCAAATAGATTTAATCAGGAGACCGGATAGATATTGACTAAACCAATGGACGGACAAATATGATGATGTTGCCTGACTACCCAGATAGAGTAGTTTCTGAGCACAGAATCAGAGTAGAAAAATTTGCCATAGTGTGTACTTTATTGTTAACTACTGCTGGCGGATGGTGGCTTTTTGCAAATCTTGGTAACAATTTAGATGCAATAATAAAATTCGGGCCTATTGTGGTATTGTTTCTTTCGGCTTTTTTGATATCAGAATTAATTGATTTCACCCCAAAGTCTCGATCTATAGTCGCTTCATATTGTAATATTCTTTGGCCTTGCATTTTAGCTTTTATAGGGCTCCATTATTCAGATAATGCAAATATATTTTCTCTTCTAGTCTTATTTCTTATTGCATTAATATTATGGTTAATTTCCAACTCCATTTTGTCTTATAGTTTAGCAAGTAGAAGATTAAGAGGCATCACTAGTATTGCAGGACTCGCAATATCATTGGCAATACTCTCTTCTACTAGTGACTTACTTCCTTGGGTTTTTGTCATTTTAGCTAATTTATTTACTATGATTCCCGATTTATTATCTAAAGATCCAGATTTTCTAGATAGGAAGAACTTTGCGAAAGAATTAGACAAGGCAGAGTTAAAAATCTTAGAACTAAAATCACTTGGCCACAATGTACAGCAAGCCACATCTATATTAAAAATTGCAAGAGAAGAAGGTTTTGATAATCCATCAGAAGGAATGAGATTAATAGATGATGCAATTATTGATGCAAATAAGATAATTGCCTTTTCTAAAGATTTGGAAGAAATAAGGGCTGATTCTTTATCGGCTATAGAAAAGTCAGAATTAGTAACAAAGATACCAAAAAAACCTCGCGAAAGATTTGAATTAGGCGATAAAGAATTCGAATATGGATCATTTAGAGATGCTGAGATATTATACAGGGAAGCAAAAGAACAAGCAATAATTATTGAGAAATATTGGCAAGAAGCATCTGATATAATTTCCACTTCTGAAGATATTATTGGCGACTATTCTGGACATCAAATAAAAGATATTAGTGGGATATTAAATTCTGCAAAAGATGCATTATCTAGAGAAGATCCAAAAGAAGCAATACAAATTGCTGNATCAATAAAATATCATATATCTGAGATTGGTTCAACNGAAGAAATCGCAATAAAAGCAATCAAAGATGCTGAAGACGCAGTTTCTGTCTTGAGCTCTAATATTTCAATTGATACCAAAGAAAGGATAGCTGAAGCAAAGGACGCATTAAAATCAGGCGANTCAGCTCTTGCAAAAGGATTNGCTAATAGTGTTATACGTGAAATAAATTCTACTTCTGAGGCTATGAACAAAGTTCAGAAAGCTTTGAGGCAGAGAAAAACATTGGAATCAAAAATGCCTACTGGTAAGTCAAACTCAGACTGGATGTCAAAATTAGATTCTATTGCCAAAACTTCAAGTAAAGGAGAATGGATTACAGCATCTAAAGAATTAGATTACCTAACTAGTGAATTAAGGGACTTTGAAGAAGAANTAAAAGAAGCNAATGAACTAATGTCCTTCATAGAGGAAGAGTGGATAAGNATTCGTAAGAAGTTAGACTCTGCTGGTATAGATGTACAAGATAGTGCGAGAATTAGTATAGAAAAAAATATTTCAGATATTACACAATTNCTNAAAGAAGGTGAGATACAAGANTCTCTTTCATTACTCTCAGAATCAGATTTACTTATTGAAGAAATCAGACGTAGGATTTGATCATACGGGAACATATTCATCTACTCTAGCAAAATCAATTTCCTATTCGAATAGTTTTTTACATATATTGTTAGCATTCAATATCACTATTATCTCCATTGTCTTCAAATAATCTATGCATTCTCGTTAAACCATCGGGTTGGAGTAGTCAGGTTATCTCGTCGGGCTCATAACCCGGAGACCGGTGGTTCAAATCCACCATCCGATACCAAAAATGNATTTAAAATGAAAGTGAAAAATCGATGNACTAAGAGCAAGATATAATTTTAAGCACTTTCATTTTTAATTAAAGGGTTATTAGTTGCTTAATATACTAAACTCTTACGAGGTATCATCATAGNAGGTAATAAAATGAGTAAAAAAACAGCNAGTGAAAAAGTAGAAGAAAAAGAAATTNTGATAGAAGTTGATGAACCTGAATTAACGGTCGAGGATCTNCCNGGTGTTGGTCCAGCAACTGCTGAAAAANTNCGTGAAGCAGGCTTCGAAGAATTACTAGCTATTGCTGTCATGAGTCCTTCAGAATTAGCAGAGCAAGCAGAATTAGGTGAAGCAGTATCNGCAAAGATAATTGCAGGAGCAAAAAAGATGGCAAATATTGGAGGATTCATTAGTGGTAATGCATTACTAGATAAGCGTAAAATAGTNCAAAAATTAACATCTGGGACTTCATCACTAGATGAATTATTAGGAGGAGGTTTTGAAACACAGTCAATAATAGAAGTTTATGGTGAATTTGGAAGTGGTAAGACACAGATAGGTCACCAATTAGCAGTTAATGCGATTCGGCCATTAGAAGAAGGAGGCTTAAACGGCGAGGTATTTTATATAGATACTGAAGACACATTCAGGCCNGAGAGAATAGCNCAGATGGCAGAAGCAGTAGGCATNGTTCCTGGTGATGCTTTAGAGAGAATTCATGTTGCAAGAGCATATAATTCTGCACATCANATATTACTTGTTGATGAAATAAAAAGAATGGCAAAGAATATTGATGTTAAATTAGTCATTGTAGATTCTCTAACTAGTCATTTTCGTGCAGAATATGTNGGCAGAGGGATGCTGGCAACTAGGCAACAGAAACTCAATAGNCATCTGAAAGAATTAAAACAACTCTCAGANGTTCAAAANTCTATCGTTTTAGTTACAAACCAAGTCATGTCAAAGCCAGATGCTTTATGGGGAGATCCAACAAAAGCAATCGGTGGCCATATAGTTGGTCATGCAAGTACATTCCGCCTATACCTCAGGAAATCAAAAGGAGGGCGCAGAATAGCACGTCTTGTTGATAGCCCGAATCTTCCTGAAGGNGAGGCAGTCTTTACAGTGACAGCTGAGGGCCTACAGGATTAACTGTAGGCNCCCACTGTCCTATTAATTAGTAGAAACTTCTTGAAGTTGAGTACTTACTTCTTGAATCAATTTACCAACATGATCTTTAGANAAAGNNATTTTTAATCCACTTGCAGCAAATAATTCTGTAAGTCCTTTTGTATANCCCAAGGACAATCCATTTTTATACANTNTAAGTGCTTTNTCATTNTCTTCTTTATGGAATTTCCAAAGTTGTAGGGCACCTAATTGGGCAATTCCATATTCTACATAATAAAATGGTGCCCCGAACAAATGCCCTTGCAGTTGCCAACTTGTTTCTCTTATTTTTTCTAAATTTTCTCCTTCCTTGTTTATTCCGTCATATTCTATTTTGGATCCAAATCTTTCTTGTATTTCTAACCATTTTCCGACTCTCTCTGCACGAGTATGGTTTGGATTTTTATATATCCAGTTCTGAAATGAATCAATGGTTGCCATCCAAGGCATAAATTGTATAATGCCTTTTAGATGTTTTATTCTTGCTCTTTCTGCATCTTCTTTTTCATAAAATTCTTCCCAGTAAGGATGCGTTAATAATTCCATAGACATGGATGCCACTTCGGCAAATTCTATTGGGGAATCTCTTTCATTAATTAAATCTAAATGACCTGAATAGAATGAATGAAAAGCATGTCCTGCTTCATGAATCATAGTCTCAAGATTGCGTTGTGTACCGGCAGCATTCATGAAAATAAATGGCATTCTACTTTTTTGTAAGTAATATTGATATCCGCCAGGGGCTTTACCCTTCCTACTTTCTAAATCTAGACAATCATTTTCTTTTAATAAGTCAAAAAAATCTCCTAATTCCTTTGACATCAAGTGAAATATTCTTGAACAACCATCTATCAATTCATCTGCGTTAATAAACGGTTTCAGAGGTTTTTTGCCATCAATATCTACAGATGAATCCCATGGCCTTAGTTTTCCCAATTCTAATTTTTGCTTCCTCAAATCATTCATCTGATGTTTTAGGGGCATACATGAATATTCTATCGAATCATGAAATTCCAAACAATCATCTATGCTATAGTCAAACCTATGCATAGCTGCAAACATGTATTCTTGAAATCCCTTAAATCCAGAATTAATTGCAATTTTATTTCTTAAGTTAATCATTTCTTCAAAAATAATTGAAACCTCTTCTTCATCTTGTAAAATTCTTGAGGTAGTAGCTCTCCAAGCAGATTCTCTTATATTCCTATCAGTACTTTCTTGATAAATTGCCATCATTGGTAAAGTTTTTTCTTCTCCTTNNAAAAATACTGTTTGTTTACCTCTAATTTCATTATATTTTGTACCTAATATCGATAATCTTGTTTGTAAAGGTATATTCTCTTCTCTAAATATCTTTATATCGGATTTTATTCCTCTTAGCATTATCTCATAACGTTTAGGTAANTCATCTACAAAATCATTATTGATAATTTTTTTATTTATTATATCATTATACTCAGATAGTTTAGGCTGAATATTTTCTACAAAATCTCCCCATGCCTTTTGATATTCTTGATTATCTGTTTGACTTGTCATATTTATGTAAGTTCTAGCACGAGTTTCAGAGATAATTTCACTCAATTGTGACTCATCACGAATCAAATCCTCAATACAATTAGCACTATTTATCTTTCTNTGTTTCAGATTATCCAAAAAAGGCTCAATATTTTCCCATTTACTCGCATCTAAGTCATCTGGAGCAAATCTAGATTCCATTATACAGCCTCAATTACGATGAGATTTAGGGCCTATTGGTAGTGGACCTTCTTCTCTACTCCACTTTATGCATTTCCATTCTTCTGCATCTTCAATTACTTTTTTTCTTATTTCTTCTATTTCAGGATGATCTGGATTTTGATTTTGAATCCAACACGCTGTACAGTATCTCTTTTTGTTATAATCAACAAAATTACCACTGGTACAAGCNACTTCACAATTGACGCAAAATCTGAANCCGTAGAACTTGGACATAACTAANATNNGACCCTTGGGTTCTACATATCAGTTTGTCTATTGTAGGCTGACATTTTTACAGTTCTGATAATGACATGTGAGTCAAAAATAAATCTTCTATTTGAGAATAATTTAGATTAGTAAAGTTTCCTTCTATGCCTATTCTTTCTAAACCATTTACATCAGGTGTCGGCCTTTTTGGAATAATTTTAGCTCCGATAAATTCTGCCAACTTTCTTGCCTCATCATCTTTATCAGAATAATTNTGTCTTCTAATTTTTATCTCTCCGATATCTATTTTTTCTTCCTTTGGAATGTAAATTATCCATGCCTGTTCATCTCCCTTCTTTACGCCCGCTCTCTGGAAAGCTGATTTTATCTGATGAGTTCCTGACATTAGTCTCAAAATCTCTACATCAGGAGTTCTAGCAATCATTTCCTTTCTCTCTTCTCTCCTTCTNAATCCATACCAAGATGTCCAAAGATGTACTTCACTTGCTACAATTTCATCNGCTAATAATGCCCAACGATTATTTTCTCGAAAGTCATTAAATNTCGATATCAAACCGTCTAAATCATTTATTGGATTATGAAATTTTACTCCCCATGCAGGAAACCATGGTGTCGGATGTATTATTTCCATATGACTGCCCCTTGATATTTACTAATTATTTTTATTAGAAAGTAGTTTTGCAGAAGTAATTATATTTTCTACTAATTTTTCACTCCATCCTCTCAAATCTGAAAGTTTATATTTGTCATTTTCTGTTAACATTGTTAGATCTTTTATATTAACTACTCCAAGTGTATTATTGAGNTCCCTTGCTCTAATCCTGCCTACTCCTCTCAAAGCAACCAATCCTAGTAAATCGGACTTNCATCCATATCTGACTCTCTTATGAATTTCATTTATTGACTCGAGTAACAGNTTATGTGCATCTTTATTCAAATTTTTTAAATCTTCATCTTCATCTAATATTCTTCTAATAGCATATAATATCCATTCTGCTAATTCAGTCCTGCTACGTAAATCTCCAGGTTGTACGCTCCATTTATCTTCCATATCTTCAAATTTTAACTCATTTATCCATGATTCCAGTACTAAAGCACCTTTAATTTTCTCTTCTTCTAAGTCAGAACTTTCTGTTAATATCTCTCTTGAATGATTATGCAAGGATGCTTGAATAATTTCATAATCAGAATTTTTTGGCCATAAAGGTAAGAAGTCTGGAGTACTTGCCGTCAAATGTAAAATCCCAAATGGAGATATTTGATGGTATTTATCGTCTCCTATTAATACCTCCATTGCCCTCTCTAGGCCATTTTTTATAATTCTCCCAGATATAGGATTTAGATAAAGTCGAGATACTCTCGCTCCTAGATTTGTTGATTCATATGTCATTGTAGGCAGTTCAGGTAAACTCATATCTTCAAACTCAATTGAACTAGCTTTAGTAAAACCAAAAATTGCAGGNCCTTCTCTAGGNGNNTATATTTTCTTTTCNACGATACTCTGTTCAGAAATNTCNAATCCAGGAATNCTGGCTGCNGAATTCACCCATGANGGCCTCAAATCTTCCCANTTTTCTTCTATANTATCCTCTACATACTNCAGTATCCTTTCTTTGACTACTTCAGATTCTCCTTCNCGCGTAATCATGCCATTATTAACTAGCCAATTGATNGAATCATCTATTCTAGAAGCCAAATCTTCAGTACTTAATTGAGTTGATAGAAACGTTTTTTGAAAAAATCTACCAAGAGCATCTCTGTCTCTTAAATCGCCAGTNGATATCATNGATAATACATGAGTTAATAGATACNGGTCTTCTTCTGCTTTTTTTGCATTTGGGTTAGATAATTTTGATATCACATTTTCTGGTTGACCACTGATATATTTTNCANCTAAAAAATTAACCTCTTGTTCACTTTTTGCCAGTATCCATGATTCTCCCCTGGTATCGTATTTTGGTCTACCNGCTCTCCCCATCATCTGTTTTATTTCCATTACTGAAATGGGAATATTTGNCCCTGCGGCGGNATTCCAACGTTTATAATCACGTATTATTACTCTGCGTGCAGGTAAATTAATGCCTTGTGCAAGAGTTGGAGTGGCAACTAAACAATTTATTTCCCCATTCTTAAAAGCCCTCTCTATTTTCTCTCTATGCTGGTTACTCAAACCCGCATGATGAAAACCTACTCCGCCTTTCAATGCTGAAATCAATTTATTACCAAGAGCAGACAAATCTCCCTTATTTGATAAAGAATCAGATAATTCACTCCATGAATCTATGTTTTCTTTACTGTAAATAGAACTACTTATTTTTGACTTCTTGATCACATGTTTAGCTAAATCTCTCGCTTCCTTTTGTGCCGAAGCTCTAGATGCGACAAAAATTAGTAATTGACCTTTAGATTTAACAGTATCATCAAGAACCGCATTTAATCTCTGCNTTCCCCTACCTTCAATAATTCTAGGCTCTGGTTTTTCTTCTATTTTTTTACTATCAATCTTGTGAATAGTTACTTCCAGGCCATTTAAAGTTCCGTATTCTAAAGAAACTGGCCTCCAATCAGATTTAACCAATCTAGCATCTAACCAATTCGANAATTTTTCNGAATTTCCAACTGTGGCTGAAAGAGCAATTATTTGTACATCTGGTTTTTTATGTCTTATTCGTGATAAAACAATTTCTAGAGTCGGACCTCTTGCAAAATCATTTATCAGATGAAATTCATCAACAACTAAAATTCCTATTTTATCCATAAATTCAGATTTTGTACGTATCAATGAATCAAGTTTTTCACTTGTACACACAATTATGTCCGAATTATTTACAGATGATGTTTCTCCTTCTCTATCTCCAATCGCCAAGCCCACTTCCAAATCCATTTTGTTAGTTATTTCCTTTAGATCTCTAAATTTTTCTTTAGCTAATGCCTTCAATGGAACAACATAAATTGCTTTTTGTCCTTCTAAGTCATTAACTAATCTGTGTATTATTGTAAGATATGCTATCAATGATTTACCACTTGCAGTAGGAATTGTAAGCATCACATTGTCGCCTTTCAGAGAATATGGTAATGCTTCAGATTGTGGAGGAAATAAATCTTCTATTCTCCATTTTTTTTTCAAAAATGATACAATTTTCTTTTCCAAACCCAACTCATCAAGACGAGTCGAAGGATACTGCATAACAATGCTCTTGTTTGGCCGTTCTAAAGGATACCGCTTTATTANTGAGATACTTATATTAATTCCATCTATGATATGCTGGATGCCCCTCTTTTATGGCTACAAAAGTACCTTCTCCTGTNGCGCAAATCTTTTCCCCTACTTTCATTTCTAATTCTACCTTAACCATTTTTCCTTTTATTTCTATTACTTTGCCCTTTATATTCAGTTTTGAATTTGCAGGCGTCGGCCTTCTTAAATTAATACTGTACGATGCGGTTACAGTACATGGNGGGTTTTCATCTCCCTCCTCATCCATGAGTGCTATTGCAGCTACCCAATTTCCATGACAGTCAAGCAAAGTTCCAATTATTCCTCCATTGATTATTCCTGGGAAAGCCTGATGCTCTTCTGATGTTTCAAACTCCATCTCCAAACCTTCATTATTTCTATATGATTTTATTTTTAGGCCCTTTTCATTNGCAGGCCCACAACCAAAGCAAATACTATTAGGTGCAAATTTTTCTTGCATCGACATCTCTCCTATCTCGTCCATATAGCGTCAAGATATGGCATCAGAATTCAATTATTCGCTTAATGAGAAGCACACACTATTAATTCATCTCCCTTCGGCAGCATGTTGACTGATACCGAAGAAGAAAGTATTGCTGATTCAATTACTCCAAAAGAATCAACCAATAAAATTGTCCCAAGATCAAAGAAAAGACGTTTCGGNCCACTCAAAGTAGCNAATCAAATTCCTAAAAGTAGACGTTTAGAAATAGAAAAAGGTTTGGAAAAATCTTCTAAATTAAAAAATAAATGGACAAGAGNAGTAGGAGTTAAGACTCACAGTTTTCTAAGAAAAAGAATAAAACCCGGTGAAATAAGGAATATAGCGTTTAATTTACTCGATGTAGAGATTGGCGATTCATGGCCGATAAGTGTNACGGTACTCCATGGCGTAAGGCCTGGNCCAGTAGTTACNTTACTGGGNGCGATTCATGGTGATGAATTAGTAGGTCCATTGGCTTTAACATATTTATCTGGGCCAAATTTCTTAGGAGAAGGTAATGCATTAGACCCTTCGATTTTATCAGGAACAATTAGAATCGTTTCAATAGTTAATCTACCAGGCTATAGGAGACAAAGTAGATATTTCCCAGATGGCAGAGACCTAAATCGATTTTTTCCAGGCGTACTCGATAGTAACACTACTTCGAGAGTTGCACATAGAATTTGGTCAAATATAATTACAGGTAGTGACTATATTATTGATCTTCATGCTGCTGCTAAGGGCAGGACTAATATACCTCAAATAAGAGTTAATCTAGCGCATTCGCCAAGTAACTTGACAGCTAGATCATTTGGAATTGAGACTATTCTAGATACTCAAGGGCCACGTGGCTCACTCAGGAGAACTGCAAATAAAGAAAATATAGCATGTATAACATATGAAGGTGGCGGCTCTGATGAAGCAGATCCCGAATCAGTACAAGTTGCAATGTATGGGATTTTAAACGTATTAAGAAGTTTAAGAATGATACCCGGATACCCTAGTCGACCAAGATTTAGACTCTTAGCAACTGGGTCAGATTGGATTAGATCAGACCAAGGTGGCCTACTAGATGTATTAGCCCCCGCAGGAAGTTATGTCGAGGAAGGTGAAATTGTAGCAACTGTAACAGATCCTCAAAATCCTAGTCAAAGTCATGATATAATATCTCCAAAACAAGGTTTACTTATTAGTACTGCAACATCTCCTTTTGTTACTTCTGGGACTCCAATTGGAAATCTTTTGTCTGTCAAGAGAGGCGTAAATACGTTAATTGAAAGATTAGATGAAGAAGGATGCTTGATTATTAGTGGTTCAGATGGAGATCCTCCTTGGAGAGAGGATGATGAAGTTGAGGACATATCAGTTGTCGGTGAGTGGTCAGGAGGCTCTCCAGATGCTGAATGGGGTTCCGATAACAAGACTAATCAAGAAGAAGAAGACAGTTAATTATTCATATTATCATCATAAAACAATTCTGATAATTCTGGTGCAGGAGGTAGAGTTATATTTTTCCCAATAGCATTAGAAGTTAATGGAACTTCAAATGCTTCAAAAGCATCTTTTAGATTTTTATTATTATTTATCCTGACACCAATTAATACTCCTATCAAAGAGACCATAACGATGAAAATAATCATTCCTAAAACACCTTGAGTCGTTCCTAGGAAAGAAGTTATGCTGACATCTTCTTTTGAATTTCTAATCCAGACTTCAGTATCAATTTCCCATGTTAATTCAGTTTCTATCCCCAAATCAGTTATTACTACTGAAATATTTTGATTTTTATTTCCTTCTAGACAAAGATGCGTATCTAAAGCAGTTCTATATTCATTATTACAATCCAAAGGAGGTAGAAACAATCTCAGATTATCAGATGAAGTATTTTCTGTTA
>NHGE01000007.1 GCA_002172375.1 Euryarchaeota archaeon TMED129
TTTNTGTATTTTCTGGATCCTTGTAATCCATTAAACCTTCATTAATTCCTATTTGAAGCATTATCGCAACAAGTCCTGCTACAGCAGGAGTGGACATACTAGTCCCGTCTTTTGACGTATAACCATCCTTTGCCCTATTATTTTCTGAACCTGGTATAATCGAAGTTGACTGTGCATGNTCTGCTGAAATTATTCCTGAACCTGGAGCAACTACCCAAGGTTTCAATTCATCCAATTGATCATCATCATTATCCGAGACTCTAGGTCCAAAATTAGAATAAGATGCTAAACTATCGTCAGTCCTATCGATACTATTCTTATCGTCAATAGATCCTATAGTAATAGCTTTATCTGCAGCTCCTACAGACGTAACTCTTCGTTGCCCATCATTACCTATTGCTGCTATACAAACAATACCTGCATCTGCTGCTTGATTTACAGCCTGTGCTTCAGCACTTGTTCCATTATCTCCTGCATCATCATTACCCGTAGGAGATGATGCACTACCAAAAGACATTGACATTATGTCTATTCCTTCACTAGAATCATTATTCCCCCAATCTGTATCTACATTTTGTGTTGCCCANTGTATTCCTTGTAAAATTGATTGCGAATTTGAACCTCCGGCATCGGTCATTACTTTNACATCAACAAGNTAAGCTCCNGGGGCATATCCTTGATTTTCTCTATCNCTATCTCCNGTNCCTAGNGCAATTCCTGCAACATGGGTGCCATGNCCATCTCCATCATCTGGATCATTATTTCCATCAGNTGGACAAGCGTTACCNGAAAAAGAAGTTGCATCACATCCTGCAACCCATTTAGGNTCTTCTAAATCATTAGGATCATTTGTATTATCATTATTNTTATCTGAGAAATCATCCAAAGAAAAGTGTTCATTATCAACTCCAGTATCTANNATNGCAATNACAATTCCAGATCCATCGTAATTCAATTCTCTCATTGTTTCTGCATACAAACTTGATGCTCTAACTTTTGATCCCTTAGTTGCCTTATCGAGGTAAGGTACCAAAACATTTTGCTCTTCAATAAGAACAACTCCATCTAAACTCCATAATTCTATTAGAGAACTAATTGGCACATGATCCAAGACTATATTATCCAATATTTCCATTGGCATAAACCAAGATGTCTCTTCTTCCCATCCATATTTTTCTAAGGTAGATTTAACTTTATCAATATCACTTTGCCCAGGNTGCCANGCATAATGNATNATTATTGCTACAGTATTTCTTCCATCAANNCCNACTATNGAAGTTGTTGATTGAGAATCTTTTTGACCATCAATAANCANTTGTAAATCATCNTCCATNCCATTATTNTCATGNTCATTCCAATAATCATACCACCACCCATATTCTTGCACNGGATNTCCTGCATCTATTGGAGTATGGCTTGGTGATCTATCNNTTTTTTCACAAACAANATTTCCACACANCAATTCTGGAATNTCTACATTANAATCATCTATTTCAGGNANATTTTCTANTTCNAAATNTTGAATTTGAGCGCCAACACCTGTAGATANATCAAATACTATCATTAGTATTGATATCAAGANNGGTTTGACGTCTATTCGCATGTCACTCTAGGGCAGCGACANTGTTTTATCGTATAATTCCAACCAATATAAGGGCACAAAATTTGNCATTAAGGCCANTTNAGATGGTTATCTGATTTNACNCATTTCAAAAAATANANATTNTTTCTNTCATCAGCAACTATCTCTCCGTTACAAATGGGACAAACCGTTTGTTCAGCCANTTCTTCTAGCCACGCACGTCTAGTTTCNNTNTCATCTCCTTCTTCACGAAGTTTNTTCAATATTCTTGAAACNTTTTCNGCTAATTCAATNCCATGCTCNGTCCAAGGATCATTGTCTAGTTGNGATAACATNTCTTGTCTGTTCANTCTTGAAATTTCTANTTGTCCATTTTCNTAATTATCGCCATATGCTANAATATCTNTCTCTTTTACNATAATTTTGGCAGAAATATATGCAAGAAAAAANCCTCCTANATGAGCCATATGAGCCACATTCGTTTCTCCTGAGGNTCCAGACTGTACTGAATAAATTTGGAATATCTCCAATCCTACTCTGATAAATGCAATCAACCAAACAGGCCAAGCTCGAATAAGGAATAGCAAAGGAAACTCAATCTTATCTTCGGGCCAGCATGCCATATATGCTCCTAAAAGTCCGAAAGCCGCACCACTAGCACCTATTGCAGGATTCATTGAGTTGGGATGTGTAAATATCCAAGCCAGATTTCCTCCAATAAATCCAAGAGAGTAGACAATTAACCATTTTTTACTTCCCAATCTTTGTTCAAGAGGTACTCCAACTAAAGCTATAACGAGTATATTACTGAGTACATGAATCCAGTCTGCGTGTAACCAAGCGGCTGTAACAAATCTGTGAAAATGTAACCCTTCATTCATAAATGCAGGAATTAAACCAAAAATTTCTATTGGTTCAAATGAGAAGATGCTACTTTCTGAAAAACTCAAGAAATATTGTACAAAATGGACTAATAAGAGTGATAATACCATCCCCAAGGAAACACTGGTTTTGTCTTTAAATGCATAAAAAAACGGAATTAAAGCCAATAGCAAGATTATAATTATCCAAAATAAATCAGATATTTCCAACAGATCCCATCTCCAATCTTCATCCAATATGCACGCCCCCTTACTATCCAAAAGCCATTTGTCAATAGAATTTTTCATCAATAGAATTACTCAAACGTTATCGCCCTTCCGCACATATATGGACGAACACCTCCTTCTAGAATTAGAAGGACTTGTTGTTAGTAGGGAGAATAGAAGTGTATTGAATGATATCAATTTCAAATTGAAGGAGGGAGAAGTTGTTGCTTTAGTTGGTCCGAATGGTTCTGGAAAGACTACCTTCATCGAGTCTTGCACAGGGATAATTCCATTTACAGAGGGAAGTTTATCTTATTATTCTAAATTAAATGAAAAAATTATTATCAGAAATAAGGATGGCCGTAATTCAAACATCCCACAGATTGGTTTGACATTACAAAATGATGGTATTTGTGGCGAAGAAACTGTTGAAGAAAAATTACTAACTGTGTTGAATATGGTTGACGAGGGCGAAAATTCCCATCTAATTGATTCAATACTTTCCGATTGGGGCCTATATCATAGAAAATCTAATCGGGTTTCTCAACTTTCAGGCGGTTTGAAAAGACGACTATCTGTACTTTCTGGGCTATGTCCAGCCATTTTTAGTCTGCATCCAATAGTAGTTTTACTAGATGAACCAAGTGAAGGTTTAGATGATGAAGCATGTAATATTTTAACTAATTGGATAAGGACAATAGCTTCTAGAGGGAATGGAATTATTTTTACTTCACATGATAGTCATTTAATCAAATGCGCAGATAGAATAATCAAATTGGAAGAGAATAAACCTATTGCCGAATCATCAGGTATATCATCAGGTGCAATTGTAACAATGGTTGAATCTGAATTAGTTGCAAGGCAAGTTTCTATCAATTCATTAATTAATTGGACCATTAAAATGGAATTAAGAAATCCAATTGATACAATAAATCGTCTAACTCCTGCCTTAGTTGCCCTTTTTATATCATTTTCATTAATAGGAAATATAAATTATGAAACAATTGATAACCAAATAATTTCTTTATTGATATTATTGCCTGCTTTTATAACATGTATAATCTCTCCAGCATTGATAAGTAGATTCAGTGAAGCCGACTGTGGGAAATGGTGGTATATCAACTTAGGAACTAAATTCCGCCCTATTAGCTCATTTATAGGTGCTTCACTACTATTGCCTTTGCCTTTGACATATCTTTCATGGATCATTCTAATTGGAGATAAATCGGAACTTTATTCAAATGAAGTACTTACTTGGCTTTGGCTTCCTGCTTTGTGCATGTTAGATTTGGCAATAGCTTCCTCGGCCTTACATTTTTTAGTCTCAGACTTACAAAGATCACAGGCTTCTTCTGCTTCACTACTATTGATATTCCTAGTTTGGCCATTTTTGGAATTATCTGAGGCTTTATCTTCCATTATGGCTAATGGCATGTCCTTCTCTCTAGAACTTGGTTCTCCTCTTATTTCCTGTTTATTTGCTAGCCTTATTTCTTCTTTAGTATGGTTAGTTGCCGTATTTCTCCCAGACGCATAAATCATAGTATTGATGACCTATAATTAAGTGGACGTATCATGCCCGATTACAAGCCTATATCTTTGGTGCTAATTTTGTTAGGGTTATTTGGTTCTTCAATATCGATATTATTGGGTTTTATCTGGGTTCCAGGAATCGACCCAGAATCTGTGCAACAAGGTTCTGCCGAATCATACAGGATATTATTTTGGCATGTTTCATTTGCATGGTGTTCCTTCCTAGCATTTCTTATGTTGTTTGTTGGCTCAGTACTTTGGTATTTAAAAAATGATGAATTTGGTTGGAGATTATTTTCCACTGGTTCTGATATGGGATTATTATTCGGTTTTGGGGTAATAACATCCGGGCCAATATGGGGTTCAGTGGCATGGGGAAAACCGTGGGATTGGGGAGATTTAAGATTAAATTCATTTGCCCTACTGACTGCTGTTGCAATATTTCTTGTCTTATCAAGAAAATCTCAGCCTGACACAACTCAAACTAGAGATACACTCTCAATTATAGGGTTATTCGGTTTCTTTTTAGTCCCCATAACCGCAGTGGCAACAACACTGTATAATCGAAGACATCCACCAATAATTATAATCGAGGGCGAGGATACTGGTTTGCCAGACGAATGGTTAATGGTTTTAATATTCTCTTTCGTTTCATTTGGCCTAATGTTCATTGGGATTTCGCTTCTCAATGATATGGTCAATCAGTTAGAATCAAAAACAGAAAAATANCAGCGNATAATTGATAGNGGAGAGGATTGAAAATGTCNGGATTAACTGAATTAGCATTTGCATATGTAATTTTGATTGGAATAATAGGCGGTTATGTTTGGAATTTATTTTCTAAACTTGATGATATTGAATCACGTATTGACACGGTAGANAATTACTTCTCAAAGAAAAAATCAGAGGATGAGTGAAGTTTATTCATTAAAAAACTTCTAACGTGAATTATCTATGGCATTAGTGGGATAATAACATGTCAGAAGGTGCATTTTGCATTACTTGTGGTTCAGAAACGCCCCTTACTTCCGATAGATTGTGTGAAAAATGTTTTAGAAAACGAAATCATTTATCTACGATTCCAGAGAGAATACAACAATATAGNTGCCCCAAATGCAATAAATACGAAATAGGTGGTAGATGGTCAGANATAGATAATGAAAACCTAGCCGATTTACGAATTAGAGAGAATTTAAAGATATATCCAGACTCAAACGAAATTGAACTAGGATTTTCCATTGAAGAAATAGATAATAGATCTGTTAGACTCCATGTTGGTATAATTGGAAAAATAGAAGGACTTCTCTTCGAAGATAATCATACCACTTTGATGCAGACTAGCAATGCNGTTTGTCCTGCTTGTACAAGAAAGGCNGGTAATTATTTCGAATCTATTGTGCAACTTCGTTCTGCTGGAAGAAAATTAAATCCCTCTGAAATAAAAGAAGTCCGAGATACATTGGATGAAATGTTATCTGAAATGGAACCTGATCCAATGTTTTTCATAACAAGCGAAGGGCCGGTAACCGGAGGTTGGGATATGCAATTAGGCTCAAAGGCAATGGCTAGAAGTTGGGGAAAAAGATTGACACAGAGATTTGGAGGAACAATAAAAGAAACATCTACAGTTGTTGGGGCAAATGATGGTATTGAAGTTACAAGACTGACAATGAGCTATAGAAAACCTGCTTATTCAATAGGCGATATTATCAAATTAAAGGGAGATTTGTGGCTAGTTAGTCGTTGGCAGAAAGATGGACCAATTTTACGTAGGATGAGTTATTTTGAAAGAAAAGGAGTATCTTGGAGAGATATGGAGAAATGCATAGTTATATGTTCTCTAGAAGATCAGTATCTAGTNGATATTCTAAATCGTGATAGTTCTGCTGTTGAGATCATGGATCCCGTNGATTACAAGATTGTCACTGTTGCTCTGCCTTATGATGATGATAATCAAACATCTAAAATAAGAATTGGATTCATAGACGATATGTGGTTAGCAATACCTGGAACTAATACGGAGGTGTAAAATGAAAAATGAAAATAATTTTGCTACCTTAGCAGAAAAATTCGATAAACAAGACATGATAAAATATACAAGAAGTTTTGTAGATGATATTGAAAATTCATTTAATACTGAAATAGAAATAGAACAAGATTTGGACTGGTCTGGAGTTTTATGTCTCGGAATGGGAGGGTCTGGAGCAGGAGGGGACTTTCTAAAATCTATTTCAGATTATTCTGCGGGTATTCCTTTTGTTATTTGGAAAGATTATGGCNTCCCTTCTTGGTGGGGTTCAGATTGGTTGGTGATTGCTACTTCTTATTCTGGGAATACTGAAGAAACTCTTGATGGAGTGAAAACTGTATTAGAGCAAGGAGGGACTGTTATAGGAGTAACATCAGGAGGTAAATTAAAAGAAATACTTTCAGAAAATGATAATTCTATTTGCCTATCTGTTCCTTCTGGTCAGATGCCTAGGTCTGCCTTCGGGCATCTATTTGGTACTCAGATGGCGATATGCTGGGCATTGGGCATATTTCAAAAACCTACTAATGAAGAAATAAACGATATACTCACCAGATTACGAAGTATGTCTTCCAATGCAGATATTATCTCAGGTAATGNAATGTCAATTTCAATGGCCAAATCTATGATAGGAAAGCAGATAGGAGTATTGTCTCCTACTTTATTCAGTTCAGCTGCAAATAGATTCGTTAGTCAATTGAACGAAAACTCAGGAAGATTTGCGAGACAAGTAAATTTTCCAGAAATGAATCATAATGAGGTTGTCGCATGGGGTTCTGCAAATAAAGAAAATCATGCNGATATTTATTTTTCATGGAAGGGAATGAACCAAAGAACCAAGTCCAGGTTGGATTGGATGTTAGAAGAAATGAGTACTGACTCATCATGGATTATAGAATGTGAAGGAAATTCCTTACTGGAGTGTTTACTTTATGCTGCACATATTACCGATTGGGTATCTATAGCATTAGCACTACTTGAAAGNAAAGATCCTTCTGATATGCATCCAATAGTTTCACTGAAAAAACACCTTTCTTCAATTTAATATATTTGCCCCATAACTAATCTTGGATCTGGATAATTTTGTAAAGCCTCGTCCCTATCTTTGGGGTTCACTACTCCTGGCATATCGTGAGTGGTTGGTTCAATTAATGATAATTGGAAATGAAGATGCGGATCCCATCCTCCATTCTCATGCTTGTCCCCTATCCAACAGATAGTTTCCCCACGTCCTATTCTTTGCCCAACAGTCTTTTCTTTTACTGATGCAGAATCTAAGTGCCCATATAGTGCCCATACGGTTGTTCCTCCGATATTATGCCTTGTGATTATGACATACCCATAGTCTCCATCGGCAGGATTGTAACCAAAGTGTGATATTTCTCCATCTTCAAAGGCCATACAAGGAGTTCCAACAGGAGCTCCTATGTCTATTCCAATATGGAGAAATCTATCATCAGAGAACAATTCTGTTGAATACATACCAGGCCTTAATTCATCATATCTCCCAATATCATATTCAAATTCAGAAGGCTCATATTTTCCTGTTGTGAAATCTCTAACTTCATATTCGTCAGGTAGATTAACGACCGGATGATAACTTTCAGTTTGCCAATTAACCATGATGTTCCGAAAAAGCTCTTGCACATCATTTTTTCTATTTTAACTAACTCTAGTCTGAAAAATCAAGGAGTTTTTCTGAATCTTTCGCGGGCAATGTTTCAATGTCTTTCATTGCTTTATTCATAGCACGAAGTCTGACCTGTATTTGCCCATCCAATGCTAATTTATTAGTTAGAGATTCAGAAGTCTTATGCGCACTTTCAATAGTTTTCCCAAACTTGTCAAATTCAGTTTTAACTGCTCCTAATACTTTCCAAACATCTCCTGCACTTTCCTTCAGTGCTAATGTTCTGAATCCAACTTTAATGCTGGAAATAAATGCTGAAAGATTTGATGGACCACAAATCATAATACGATATTCTCTTTGAAGTATTTCCAACAGATTTGGTTGTCTTGCTATATCTGCATATAATCCCTCTGTGGGGAAGAACATAACAGCGAATTCAGTAGTATGAGGTGGAGCGATGTATCTTTCTGAAATATTTTTAGCTTTATTTTTGACATTTGAAATGAGAGATTTCCTAGCTATCTCTATCGCCTCTTTGTCTCCAACATCTAAAGCATCAAGCCAGGCTTGGTGGTCTTCTATTGGAAACTTACAATCAATAGGCAACCATAATGTATTTTGCGAATCATCGTTCCCTGGTAATGCAACTGCAAATTCTACAGTTCCATTATAGTTTGGATTAGTTTGAACATTAATTCCAAATTGTTCTGGAGAGAGGAAATTTTCTAGAATCTGAATAGCCTGTAATTCTCCAAGTGCTCCTCGCGTTGAGACATTTGCAAGAACCTTTTTCAATCCTCCAACATCATCTGCAATATTTTTCATTTCTCCCAGTCCACTATGGACATCCTGTAATTGTTTACTCACAATTTCAAAAGATGCTGTAATTCTTTTTTCTAAGGTTTCTTGTAATTTTTCATCTACGATTTCTCTCATCTGGTCAAGTTTTTTCTCATTTCCTTCTCTAAGTTTTTCTATATTCTTCGAAACAGTTGCTAAGTGTTCCTGTTGTGATTCCCCAAGTGCTGCCAAAGTTTTCATTTGCTCACTTCCCATTTCTCTTATTTCTTTACGCAGTTCTATTCCTTCTCCAGAATCGTTTTTATTGATTATATGCCAAATTAGTAGTATTAATGATATGCCTAATAATCCTATGATGGCTAACTCGGCCTCTACCATAGTAGGATAATTAAATCGAGAGTATTTTAACTAATTGTTTAAAAATCTATTTTTGTATAAATCTTCAAACAGTTGTTCTTAGGTAGTTGAACTTCTTGGGATAGTTATGCAGAACTTGGGAAGAGTAAATTGTGCAATTCTAGGGTCTCGTGGTTTAGTTGCTCAGAGGTATATTCAGAGGCTAGTTAATCATAATTGGCTTTTACCAGTTATGGTCATCGGTTCGAAGTCTACTGTTGGCAAAAAGATCACTGATTTGCCTTGGTTTCTAGACGAAAAAAAACCATTATTGCCTGATATTGTCGTGGAAAGTCTTGATGATGTAGATTTACTAATACAAAATCTAAGAAATAAAAATGTCCAGATAATTTTTTCTGCACTCCCGGATTCAGTGGCAACTAATGTCGATATCCAACTCGCAATGTCTGGATTCACCGTAATTAGTCATGCTTCAGTACATAGATTAAAACACAATATCCCTTTAATAGTCCCAGATGTTAATCCAGATGAAATAAGGGCATTAAATAGTCAAAAATTTGCATCCGGTTTTCTAATTTCTTGCTCTAATTGTATGGTTATACCACTTTCTTTGGCATTAAAGCCTTTATTTTCCGAGATTAATTGTATTTCCGTAAAGATCAATACTCAACAATCATTATCCGGAGGGGGCAGAAAATTATTGGCATCTGGAAGAAAAGGGGAAAAAATAGAATCATTTATTCCAGGAGAGAGAGAAAGTATAATCAATGAATTAAACAGAATATTACGTCTTGATTTAGGCAACAAAGAATCAGAATTGAACATGGAAGTTAATTGCTGTAGAGTATCTCGTGATTATGGACACTCAGCCGACATAGAAATCACTTTTGATGAAGATGTTAGCGCACACAAGATAATCAATTTGTGGTCCAAATATTCTACTAAGATTCAGAAATTAAAACTCCCATCTGCCCCTCTCAATTCATTTGTTTTCATAGATGGTAAAATAGATACTAATTTACATAGGTGGGTAGGATCGAAATCTAGAAAACCAAGCACAGACTTGTGTTCTGCTATGTCAGTTGCAATCGGTGAGATTGAAGTCACATCTAAAAAATTAAGATTTAAATTAGCTTCTGAAAATACCATTAAAGGAGCAGCCGGTTCTGGGGTTTTAATGGCAGAACTACTTCTTGCTGATGGAGTGATACATGACAGTAATACCTCACTAAATGAATTAGTTTTCTAATTTTTTAGATGACTTTCAAACGTCAATACTCTTGGGGCTTTAATATGAAGATTCGTAAATTGGCCATGAATCTTTCAAAATTGGAACAACATCTCTCGAAAAATATTGATTTAGAACAATACAGTATAGATGGAGAATTGGCAGCAAAGTGGCTATCTGATTTAGTTGCATTCGGTGATTTAAAGAAAGGTTGTAAGGTATCTGATTTAGGAGCAGGGAATGGTATTCTGGGTATTGGGGCACTTCTTTTAGGGGCAGAAAAAGTAATTTTCATAGAATCTGATCCTAAAGCATGTGAAACAATAAATAAGAATATTTCACTACTAGGTCTTCAAAATCGTTCTGAGGTACGCAACATACACATTGAGCAATCTAATATTCCTGTTCTTGACACTGATATTATTATCACTAATCCTCCATGGGGGCGGCAGAAAGAAAAAGCAGATAAGCCCTTTCTACAGTCAATTATCGATAATCATACGACCGCTCACATACTGCACAATTATAGGGCCACACACATATCTAATTTTTTCCTAAATAAAGGATGGAAAGTTGAAAAATATGGTGAAGCCGATTTCTCTCTTCCTGCTACATATGATCATCATAACCGTCAAAGAGATAAGACCAGAGCAGGTTTTTGGCGTGTTTCTCCAGATTAAATCACCTAAAATAGTAGACCGTGCCGTTCATAGATGATTATATCGGCCCAGCGACATGCTTGCCAGTGCTGGAGACTTCGTTTCTCCCGGGACTCCTATCATGATACCAGAAGGAGTAGAAGTTGGAGATGGATTACATGAAGGTGACAATGGAGTCATTGCCTCGTTTTCTGGGACCTTAGAAATCAATGATGGTATTCTTAATTTAGTTACAAATAGGCCACAAATCAACATCCCAAATATAGGGGATGTATTCATTGGCCAGGTAAATAGATTAAATCCCAAAACTGCAGAAATAAAAATTCTACATATTGAAGATACAGATTCAGGTCACAGGGATGTACCGGCATTATCTCAATTTGCTGATATCTATATAACAGAATTAGTTGATCGTTTCATTCCTTCTACGGGAGATACAATGAGAGTAAGAGATATCATCAGAGCTAAGATTATTGACAACGATCCAATACTAAAAGCCTCAACAAAAGGCGATAAGAATTTAGGAGTTTTACATGCTCTTTGTCCCGCATGTGGTTTAGACTTGCAAATAAATGATAAAAAAGTTGATTTTAACGTCGCCTGTACTAGATGCGACTACTCTGGTTACAGAGTTCTTTCCTCTGACTTCGGGAATGGTTTCAGTTCGAAAAATGGCGATACAATTTCTTCTTTGAATAGAGAAGGAGAGAGATGGTCATCTGCCGCNGATTCAATGCTCGGTCATGATGGTGCCCGNCCATATCTTTCTCCTGTAGCCGATTTNCGTCGTGGAATTTCACATACAAAACCAGAAATAACCAAGAAAAAAAGAGATAATTTTTCAAATAANCGGCCACAGAGAACTATGCANCCTACNAATTGTACTCTATGCGATGTAAAAACAGANGTTCCGTTCGTACCGACTCCTGGAAAACCAATTCGTTGCAGGGATTGTATGTCTAAAGTTAAAGAAGGNAAAGCATCAAAAGATGAATTATCAAAAGAACGAGAAATACTTATGAAAGCTAGATCTAAAGCATCNGAAGAAGCAGGNATTAAATTATTTNTAGCTCGTTTAGATTATGAGGTTACTGAAGATGATTTGACAANNNTTTTCTCTCCATTTGGAGAAATAAAGGATTTGCATATAGCATCTGACAGAGAAACAGGCAAATCAAAAGGTTTTGCTTTTGTAACATTTCAGAATATTAAAGATGGGAAAAAAGCAATATCTCAANTAAATAATAAGGAATTAAACGGTCGAAAAATTTCTATACAAGAGTCTAGACAAGATTCTTCAAGAAATCGTAAAAACCGTAACAGGAAGTAATTGTTACGAAGACGTGAAGTCCTTGATANGATTCCGAAGGNTCTGTTAATCATGGAGGGCTGGCTAGTAATAGATGGCTATGAAGACGAACCTGCTGCTTTTGGTGTNCCCAATTACTTGGGATTTCACATAAGATACATATGCGGTGTTTTAGAATCCAGAAAAATTCCATATACTTACATGACTATTGATCAATGGCGAATCCAATATAAACATAAATTATCTGATNTCAATAGTAGATTGGAACTAAAACAACACCTATCAAATTTAGATGGTGCCGTGATNCTTGCAGGAGCTATTGTNCCAGGGAAATATATCAGAGGGACTCCTATAAGTAGACCTGAATTAGATCAACTTCTGTCTATTCTTCCAAGTAATCAGCCAGTACTTTGTGGAGGATGGGCAATACGACATTGGAGGTATGATGGATGGACTCCTTTACGTAGTAATTTGTTTTGCGCGGTACAAGATACAGACGCTTCACTAGATTATTTTCTTTCAACTAATATTTGGAAAAATAAGAAACGTTCATCTGAACAATGGAATAACTGGGCTCNTCACGGTGCNTCTTCNAAATCAGTAACTAATCANCCCGATTTATTTACATTAGATGGTCGCAATGGTCCTTTGACTTATGAAGTAGAGTTATACCAAGGTTGTGTCCGCTTCAAGAGAGGATGTAAATTTTGTATAGAGCCAAAGAAGGGTGTACCAATTTGGAGAGACGAAAAAGATGTATTGGATGAAATATATTCTGCCATAGAATCTGGAGTTAAAAATGTAAGACTAGGTGGTGCTACCGATATTTACACATATAAGGCAGAAGGAGTGAAGGAATTAGAATATCCAATACCTAATCCTTCTCCGATTTTAAATATTTTATCTGAATTGAGGAATAATGAAAGACTTGAGGTATTACATGTCGACAACGCCAACCCTTCAATTATTGCCGAGAATATGGAAGCGTCTTCTGAGATAACCAAAGGATTGGTCAAATATCTCTCCGATGGTGCAGTTTTATCCTTTGGTTTGGAATCTGCCGATCCAAAAGTCCATGAGAAAAACTGGCTTAATTGTAATGCAGATCAATTAATGACAGCAATCAGGCATATCAATGATTTCGGAAGAGATAGAGGTCCAAGAGGTCTCCCAAGATTATTGCCAGGTTTAAATTTCATAGCAGGACTCAACGGAGAAACTGAGGCTACTTATCAAATGAATATTGATCTCTTGAATAAATTACGTTCGAATAACTTGTGGGTACGTAGAATTAATATTAGACAAGTAGAAGGCCTCGGATTTCAGGAAATATCTAAGAAATCATTTAATGATTTCAAGCAAAAGGTACGAAAAGAGATAGATAAACCACTTTTAGAAGAAATGTTCCCATTGGGTTCAATTCTGAGAAATGTATGGTGGGAGTCACATGACAGTCGTATACGTGATCCTAAGCAGGTATCTAACCCTCAAAATCTCGATATTTCGATATATGGAAAATCAGGATTGACCTTTGGCCGTCAAATAGGTGCTTATCCAATACTTATCGGAGTTCCTTATAGAATACCTCTTGAGACAGAATCTGATATTCTAATAACNGGTCATGGTATGCGAAGTATTTCCGGTGTTGAAATCAATTTAAACATTAATGAAGCTACTGAAAATCAAATTTCTGCAGTCCCAGGTATCGGGAATAAAGGTGCATGGAAGATAGTTAGCAATAGGGCAAAGAAATTTAGAGATANTGATTTCTCTTTCCAATCTCTTCCTGAAGTATTTTCTTCTTCTGGAGTAAATATTCCTCCAAATGCAGAAAAGATATTTGATATTCAATAATTCCTATNATATACTGAGATTTTTATCGATAATAGTTCCAATACCTATCTTTTTTGGTTTATTATTTGGAATAAATATACTGGCATCTCCTATCAATAATTGACCTCGCTCATCTTTCCACCTAACTATCGATCCTTCATACAAGCCTAAAACCGGAGAATCATTAAATTGATGAAACTCAGAGATTCTTTTAGNACGCGTTTCTCCTCTGTGCATCTTAAATCCCTCTCCATCTTTGCACCAAATATTTCCCTCATGGTAATGTGCATTTATCTGGAAATCTATTAAGCCTAATGTTTGAAATGACTTGGGCATAACTACTGGCATATCATTTGTAGTCATCATACTGGGGCAAGCAATATTAGTTCCTGCACTGACACCCATATAGGGTACNCCATTCATCNCCACATTTCTCAATGAACNGATAAGATTTTTTTCTTGTAGTTTTTTAGTTAATAGAAACGTATTACCTCCTCCNACATATATTCCTTCAGAATTTATTATGGCTTCTTTTGGATTTTCAAATTCTTCGATACCGATTAATTCAACATCATTCAATGGCCACCACTTTTCTCTAATTATATCCGTGTATTCTTTTTGTTTCTTTTGAGCATATGAGATAAAAAGGACACTTTTAACACCTTTAAATAAATTTTTAATATGTATGTTTAATTCTATGATTTGTTCTTCATTCAAAGAACTATTTCCTCCACTTGAAAGTAAAAGATTCATAAAATCACTCAAACATAGAAGTCACTCGATACTTCATTTTCTTCCGAGGTCAACAAATCATCTATTGACTTCGAAGTTTTTATTGTCTCCATTATTTTCTTTGCGGTTTCTTCAGTTGTATCTAAGTCCAAATCTAGAGGAATATTCAGTGCAGCTTCTATCCATGTTGCCATTCTATTTGCAGCTAAAATATCAGCACTAGCTCCAACTGTTTCGGCAATAAGTCCTACTGTAGGGACTTTATATATTGGAGATAATGAGATAATAAGGCCAGCAATCCCTATTATCCCTTCTTTAGGTTGGTCTTTACTAACTTCGATATCGTTTCCTTCCAAATTTCTTTTAACTTTTTCATCAGAACAAATTACATGAATATGTTTATCTTCAAGTCCTGCTGTTAATCCAGCAAGAACTAATAATTGCGGAGTATTACTTTCATCCGCAATCTTTAGTATTTTTTCTGAGACTTCAAATTGTCCAGTTGCAGTCATAGGTTGCAAATTACCTCCTATTGTAATTATGGTACTGTCATCGGGCAATAAAACTGAATTTATCTCAATTCTAGGCGGTAAAATTAATCCCTTTTCTCCAAGTACTGCATGGGGTGGCAAATCTGGATGTAGTATCCATGCTAAAGTTCTAGATGGATGCTTCTTAATTAATCCATCAACAACCAATTTTCCAACATTGCCTACACCTGGGACTGCTTCTATAATTGCAATATGTTCTGGTAATTTATTTCCTACTAGCCAGTGAACAATAGTTCTATTCATTTATGTCACCTTCTTTTTTAGTAGTTGGTAGTGATTCTATCCACTCCTTGCTTCCGGCATCAAGTCGTTTCCTTCGACGATTACCTTGTGGATCTTCGGGAGAGTACTTCAGTGGAGCTACTACTTCCATCAATCTGCCACAAATATCGCAATTAGTTTCAAGTCCATACTTGTCACAAGACAAGCATCGTTTCAATTTACTTCTCGCCATGGCAATACAAGAATACAATCCCTTGTAATGAAGTACATGAATTATCGGATACTTTATGTTGCCTCAGAGCCTTTCAATACTGATTGACCCTTCTACCGAATTCATATATTTTCTGGCAGCTTCTTGAGCTTCTTCCCAAACAGACTCTGCAGTAGGATAATCAGGAGCNCGAATATCGACTCTATAATGAGGAGCTCCATCATAATGACAAGTAAGTGTAACCTCTTCTAAATTTTCAGCACAAGATTCTGCTGCCATCAATGCTTCTCTTATTGCATTAACTCCTTCAGAACTCCATACTTCAATATCNAAATTACCTCTAATTTCAACAAAAGGNGGTATGATATTATCTATTGCTATTTCAGTTGCTATTTTTATCCATTCACCAGAGAAACCTGCATCAGTAAGTGCTGTATCTGAAATCGCACATTCTTCTAATGCACCATATAATGTACCAAATATTTCTATCATTTCATTAGATATTTTACTATTTTCTTCTTCACTCCAATTCATTCTCTCTGTCACTAATCTCATCATCTGCACTGCTCTTTGTTGATTCTTCCTACTTTGCAGAGTATCTCTTCTTCTTTCATCTGAAACTGCCTTGATTGACAAATTTATACTTTCTTTATCTTTTTTAACTTCTATTACTTTTGCAACAACTCTCTGCCCTTCACGGACGTGTGAACGGATATTTTTCACCCATCCAGCTGAAACTTCTCCAATAAAAACAAATCCTTCTTTTCCTTCGTAAGAATCTAGAGTTAAGTATGCTCCATTCTCTCGAACATTTTTTACTGTACAAACTAATAATTCACCCTCTTCAGGCCAATTATCATTCTTCGACATTATTCTCCACCCTCTTTCATTCGAGGGCTTCTACTATTGTGCATCCACTAAGATCAGCTTTTCCACCCGCAGGACTTACTATAGTAGATCCGCAGACAGAGCAAGATACCAGTGTAGCCGCTCTATCAAATATTATCGCTTCATTGCCACAATCTCGACAACTTACTCTTAGAAATCTTCCACTCATTTAGTCCCCTCATTTATCTATAAGTTCAAATTTTCTAGCACGTTGACCAGCAGGAGAATGAGCTTTACCAGTTTCTGTACATCTAAATATCAGATTTACTCTTTTTGTCGGTTTTTCACCTGAAGGTTTTGGTCGTGGGAAACCACGATATCCCGAAGTTACTCTTCTAAATCTCCTTTGTCCCCACTTTAATTCACTTGCTCGACGCTTCTTAACACGTTCAACAGTATGTTCAGTGTGCTTTCCAGCAGACGGACTATATCGCATTACCTTACGGGGCATTTTAACCATTTTAGTCACCTAACTGTCTCTCGACGAAGCGGGCCACCGATGGTTCGTATATGAAGTCTATCAAGGTCGAATTCTATTTCTAACTCTCATTTAATACAAAAATAACATGTACACTACGCATAGTCCAGTGTACATGGCTTGGTCCGACATGCAATTCTGGTTCGGATTTTTGTTATTCTTCTGCGGCTTATCTTTACATCGGATTGGTCCAGCATTTAAGAGAAATAATTTTGGAAAACCTCTACTATTGTTGGGTTTTGTTTTAATATTTTTACCATCCAGTCAATTATCTTCCATTGAGGACGATTTATTTATTTTCATGGTAGATAATTTACCTTGGATATTTCTTTCTTCATCTGGAATATATTTCGTTTTACATGGCTCACAAATATATTGGGAAAATGCCAATTCAATAAAAATCTTAGGAATATTATTAATTTTGTCTTCTTGGATATATTTTTTCACTTTTACTTCCGAATCATTTGATGAAGATTTATTACTGATAATTGCTAATTTATTTGGAATGTTGATTACATTCATCTATCTTATTTGGCTAATCAAATTTATTGAATCTAGGACTCCCAAGGTAGCGGAATCATTACCTCTATCTGAGAGTGAAAAGAAATATGTTACAAGTATACTGAAACGTAATTTGGAGGGAAATATGGATGAAGATTGATGATTTATTAACTTCGATAATCGACGGTTCTATATTTATTTCATTGATATTTTTTATACATTTATTGTGCTCATACCATCCATATCATAGAATATTCCCTCTTCTCATAGGAAATATTTCTTTTTTCTTTCTAGCTATATGCATTAATTTATTCATTCTAAATTCAAATTCTAGTTTGTTTATATCGTTAAGGGAATCAATATCCAATTCAATAATTTCAATTATATATTTTTATCCATTTTTATTTATTTTTATCTCATTTATTATTGTAAAACTATTTTTTAGGAAAAGACCCGAAGACCCTCTCCTGAAACTATTGGATTGAAATTAGAAGTTTGTTTTACATTTATTTCAGGGCAACTCTCATAACAAGTTGGTCGGTGGCCGCGTTGTCTTCAAGGAGTGTTATGTATGTCCAAAGGTACACCAAGTATGGGAAAAAGACAGAAGTCAACTCATATTAGATGCCGTCGTTGTGGCCGCCATTCCTATCACAAACAGAAATCAGTTTGTGCATCTTGTGGATATGGTGCTACAGCAAAAATTAGAAAATATCGTTGGAACAAAAGAAATAGATCTATGTATCAACGCTAATTTAATAAATTTTTTAGAAATACCTAAGTCCTTAGTGCCGGAGGGAGTATTGGTATTCGATGTGCGGTATCATCGGGATTGTCGGACACCCAAATTCTCATTCTGCATCAATGATATATGATGGAATGCTTGTTTTACAACATCGTGGTCAAGATGCAGCAGGCATTGTAACTAGTGATTCAGAAAATATTACTCATAGAAGGGCCAATGGACTAGTAAGGGACGTTTTCACTGAAAAACACATGCAAAAATTAACTGGTTCTATGGGAATAGGTCATGTTCGGTATCCTACCGCTGGTTCAAACTCTGCTGATGAAGCGCAACCATTCTATACAAATACTCCTTTTGGCGTAAGTATAGCTCATAATGGAAATCTTAACAACAATGATGACATAATTAATGGCCTACTCGAATATGACCATAGAAGAGTAAATACAAGTTCTGATTCAGAGGCATTGCTAAATCTCTTTGCTGCTGAAATCCAACGTTCACTTAATGGTAGGCCAGGAGGCATGGATTCATTATTGGAAGATGATATTTTTAGAGCAATTGAAAGACTTCACTTGAGAGTTGAAGGAAGTTATAGTGTAACGGCACTAATAACAGGTTGGGGGCTTATTGGTTTCCGAGATCCTCATGGTATCAGGCCCTTATTTATGGGTAAGAATAAATTAGAAGATTTTACAGAGGTAATTATCGCTTCAGAAAGTGTTGCATGTACTGCACTAGGTTTTACTCCTGATAGAGATATTGAACCAGGAGAAGCGGTTATTGTTAGGATTGACGGTAAAATTTCATCAAAGATATGCCATCCAGAAACAGNCCATAGGCCATGTATTTTTGAGCATGTATATTTTGCAAGACCCGATTCTGTAATAGATGGTATTTCTGTACATAATGCGAGACTTAGGATGGGAGAATTATTGGCAAAAAGAATATCCGCAGAATATCCCGATCACGAAATAGAAGCAGTAATTCCCGTTCCAGATAGTGGCAGAATAGCAGCTCTAGACTTAGCCAAGTATCTTGGAGTTCCTTATCGGGAAGGCTTTGTTAAGAATAGATATATTGGTAGAACCTTTTTGATGCCTGGGCAATCCGTGAGACAAGATTCAGTTAAGAAAAAATTGAACACTATTGAAGGAGAATTTAATAATAAAATTGTTTTGATAGTCGATGACAGNATTGTCAGAGGAAACACCTCACGAAGAATAGTTCAAATGGCCCGAGATGCAGGTGCCAAAAAAGTGTATTTTGCTTCATGCTCTCCTCCAATAATACATCCGAATGTTTACGGAATAGATATGCCAGCAAAAACCGAATATGTTGCTTACAATAGATCTAATGATGAAATATGTACAGCCATTGGNGCCGATNTATTATTTTATCAAAAATTAGATGACCTTGTCGAAGCATGTNTATCAGTAGGAGATAATAATCTTGCTAGCTTTGATTGTTCCTGTTTTAATGGAATATACGTCACAGGAGGAATTACTGAAGATTATCTCCAGAAAATAGAGAGAACCAGAAATGACAAAGCAAAAACATCGATACTTACTTGATTATTATAATTTCATTAATTCAGATTTGAGAATTGGCAACGCTTCCTCCCATGATGCTACAATGCCATAATCAGCTATAGTAAATATTGGTGCATCAGGATCTTTATTTATTGCAACAATATACTTACTTGANCTCATTCCTGCTAAGTGCTGTATTGCGCCAGAGATTCCAACTGCAATGTATAATGAAGGGGACACTGTTTTACCAGTTTGTCCAACTTGCATCCGATGTGGCATACCCCACTCATCTACTACTGCCCTACTTGCACCTACAGCNGCNCCCAATGAATCAGCTATACTTTCAAGATGTGAAAAATTGTCTATAGAGCCCATCCCGCGGCCNCCTGATATGATTACATCCGCTTCGGTCACATCCAAACGCTCGCTTGCTTTGTTAATTGCCTCAATAATGGCTACTCTCANATCTGATGTCTGATCAACAATGCTTATTGGGGCCTCATTCCCTAACTCTGCATTTTCAAACGCATTCGGCCTCAGAGTAATCACTGCTTCTCCCTCGATTTTCAGAGTTTCTGTCGCTTTACCTGAGTAAATCGGCCTATTAACTACGATTCCCGGTGAAATTGCAGTAACATCTTGTATTATTGGAATTTTTCTTTTAGCAGCAATCATCGATCCAATTTCTCTCCCTTTAGGAGATGCTGATATTATTACAGTTCCTTCACACACCGAATTAATTGCAGATGCCCAGGCACTNCCATCGAATGAATCAAAACAATCTCCATTGACAGAAATTACTTTTTCTACGCCATTTATCTTTGATGCTTCCAAAGAACCTTCNCCATTTGGGCAAATTACTGTTGATTCAGCACCAAGATTTGCGATGGCTCCAATTAATTGATAAGTCGTTGGATGGAGTAAATCTCCATTACTTTCTGCTATTATTGTAAATTTCATTTTTCTCACCTTAAATTACATTTGCCTCATTACGTAGTTTCGATATTATTGTAGTAATTTCGCCAACTCCTTCAAAAATCTGACCTGGTTCTTTTTCTGGAGGAGAATTTTGTGCCTGAAGAATTATTCTTTCTGAATCTTCTTCTTTTAATCCAAGTTCTTCTGGTTTTATTGTTTCAATTACCTTTTTCTTTGCCATCATAATGCCTCTTACATTTGGCCTTCTAAGTTCTGAAACACCTTTGTCAAAGGTAAAAACACTCATTCCATTTGTNGATACCTTCTCTGTTCCTGAAATACTAGGCCTCACAGAGATAAATTTATTTTCAACAAAACTTACTTCTGAGACCATAGTGACACAAGCCGCATCAAGAATTTCAGCAACACCAGGTCCAGTTGATCCAGAATTTGTATCTGCTGCCTGTTTTCCACAGAGAACTACATCAACCTCATTATTTTTAATGACTGCTGCTAGAAAATTCTGTACTTGGGTACTGTCAAAACTACCATCTGCTGAAATATGAATAAGTGTATCTACNCCAACAGCAGCAGCATCTGTTAACATCTTCTTATTCCTCTCAGGGCCACATGCAATAGCAATCAAAATACCACCTGTCGCTTCTTTCATCTGTAATCCAGACTCTAAAGCATATTCATCATAAGGACTCATAGACCATTTGCTCACGCTATTTTCATCTACTTTCCCATTAGATACCGTAATCTTCGCAGTGGTATCGGGAACTTGTTTGAGTAATACAGCAATATTCATATTTTANCCTCTAGACAATTATTTTTAAATCTTCTAATTTGAANAATATTTTTGCATCAGATTTCTCTTGTAAAAGATTGAATTCCAGTAATATGTCTTCCTAGGATAAGATTATGAATATCATGAGTTCCTTCATATGTTTTCACTGATTCCAGATTAGCCATATGTCTCATTACAGGATATTCGTCTAAAATGCCATTTGCTCCATGTATATCTCTTGCAACACGCGCTATTTCTAATGCTATGTCGACATTATTCATTTTAGCTAATGAAATATGTTCAGGAATCCAATCTCCACTATCCTTTTTTTGCCCTAAATGATATGCCAATAACTGAGCCTTTGTTATCTCTCTGAGCATCCAAGATAATTTGTTTTGCACTAGTTGGTATGATGCTATTGGATGGTCAAACTGTATCCTGCTCATTGCGTAGTCTTTTGCAGAGTAGAAACATGCTTGAGCTGCCCCTACAGCACCCCAAGATATTCCAAATCTCGCATTATTTAAACATGAAAAGGGCCCTCGAAGTCCCTTCACGCCAGGTAGTAAACGATTTTTAGGGATTTTACAATCTTGAAAAACTAGTTCACTTGTTACGCTGGCTTTTAGAGAGTGTTTTCCTTTCATTTCAGGAGCAGAAAAACCCGGATCGTTTTTTTCAACAATAAAACCTCTAATGACTCCATCCAGTTTAGCCCAAACTACTGCCAAATCAGATATTGTTCCATTAGTAATCCACATTTTAGCACCATTGAGTATGTAGTGATCTCCTACGTCTTCTGCTTTGGTAATCATATCACCTGGATTTGATCCATAATCTGGTTCTGTAAGTCCAAAACAACCAATCCATTCTCCACTAGCCATTTTTGGTAAATAATAATTCTTTTGTTCTTCACTACCAAAATCCCATATTGGATACATAGCCAAAGATCCTTGTACACTTGCAAATGAGCGTAATCCACTATCTCCCCTTTCTAATTCTCTACAAATCACTCCATATGCGGTGTAAGAGAGTCCAGGGCAGTCATATCCCTTTAGAGGAGCACCTAAAACGCCCATTTCACCAAGTGCTACTCGCCATTCATCTGGGAAGACTCCTTCGCGGCACGCATTCTCGATATTTGGTATGACTTCTTCATCCACCCAATCACGAACCATGTCACGAACCATTCTTTCCTCATCACTCAATAATGAATCAACTTCATAGAAATCTAATGCCTCATAGCTCATGTTTCTCAAAACGTCCTGAAGGCATAATACAAATGAAAGTATCCTTAAGAAAGGTACGAATTATTCCAAGAATTAATCTTGTGATTATTCTCGATATTAATGATATTTTTTATGTAGTTAAAATTTTTACTGTATCAGTTAGTTATTGTTTTATCATTATCATCCGGCAGTATTGAATAGCAAATTACCTCCCGACCAATTATGGAAAGATTCGACGTTAAGCGTGGATTAGTGAAGCAGATTACAGAAGAAGGCGGTTTAGCTACGGTAGCAAAGAAATATTTCGAGGTTGTAAATGATAATGGAAACAACTCTTTTTCCGGTTCACATGATATCATGACATCTATAGAAGCCCATTTCAATGATTCTGGAGCATTAATTGTTGATGTTAAAAATATACCGCCCAATTTTGAAGATAGAGAAGCAATGAAGATTGCACAAGATAGTAGAAAAAGATGGACACAATTCCTTGATGAAGTCACAGGATATAACTCAAAACAAAGAGGAGATAAAGCAAAGGAATGGGCTAAGAAATCAAGTAAAGCCAAGTCCGCTGTTTCACAAGCATTACATTTCATGAAAGTATCATCTAATGTTTCAGAAGAAATAAAAGAAAAAGCCGATGCTCTAATTTCTGAAATAAATTCATGCTTGGAAAATAATGATTTTACAAAGGCAGCGAGTCGTGGTGAAAAATTAAATAAATTATTTCAATAATGGGGTTTAAAGATGAATAAGGACCTAAGTGAATCTTTAGAGTCCGAACTAGAAGAAAAAATCAATCGGATGTTTTCTGGTTGTGAAGAAGTGGTTGGTATAGAACATATTGTCAAAATATTATCTGGTTCTAACACTCATTCTGGAGGGAATTTGATTAATGCATATATAGGTTTAGAACCAAGTGGTAAAGCACATTTGGGCTGGTTGGTATTGGCTGAAACTATGCAAAATCTGCTTAAGGAGGGAGTTAATGTTACAATTTTACTCGCCGATTGGCATGCATGGGTGAATGATAAATTTGATAGAGACATGTCCAAGATCTCTCTCGCCGCAGATTATATGTCAGAAGTCTTTAGAGTTTTATTAAACCACCCAGAAGAAGGAAAAGAAGCTGGCCAAATACAATTCATTCGTGCATCAGAAGTAATGGATAGTGGAAAATATTGGGAACGTGTTCTAAGATGTTCTAAGAATATGAGTTTATCAAGAGTAAGAAGAACATTTGGGATTATGGGAAGAGATGAAGACTCTTCAGATCATGATTTATCTGCCTTTTATTACCCTGCACTTCAAGCAGCAGATATATTTGAGTTANAAATTGANATCGCATTAGGAGGTATGGATCAAAGAAAAGCACATATGTATATGCGTGAAGTTGCGGATAGGAATGGCTGGACAAAAGCAACCTGCATCCACACTCCAATGCTTTCCGGTTTGAAAGGAGCTAGTGGTAGGATGGACTCATTTGATCATAAAATGTCAAAATCAGACCCTAATAATGCTATCTTAATTCATGATGATGAAAAGAAACTGATGAAGAAGATGCGTAAGGCTTTCTTAGAAGTAGGCAATCCATCNTCAGCAATTTTTGAAATAGCNAGATTCGTAATATTGCCCAGATTAGGAGAAATAGTTGTGTCTCCAAAACCTGAATTCGGCAAACCTTCTACTTGGGAAGACATCGATGCCTTTGTAGCCGCGGTATCTGATGGCCAAATCCATCCATTTGATGCTAAAATGGCAGTTGCGTCGGGTCTTTATGAAATTTTATCGCCAATTCAGGACTATTTCAACGAAAATCCCTCTGTTATTGAGGCCATAAATGAGATAACTGGCGCAACATAGTATCGTAAAAAGTAAGTGTTTAATGGCAATTATTAACAGAGATGTCATAACCTATTGAGTATCGGAATAATCGAAGGTGAGCATTATGACAGATGTCGGAATTGATGATATAGCAATTTATTTTCCAAAAACATATTTTGATATGAAGGATTTTGCTGAATTTAGAGGTGCAGATTTTGGGAAATTAAACAAAGGTCTAGGATTAGCAGCTATGGCAATACCAGATGCTCATGAAGACACAGCAACAATGGGTGCAAACGCTTGCGCTAGACTTATTGATAGGAATGAAATCGACCCAAGAAAAATTGGAAGAATATATCTGGGTACAGAATCTGCTCTTGACGGTGCTAAACCTACTGCTACATACATAATGGATATGTTAGAGCAACGTTATTGTGACGATTATGGTAAGAATTGCTTCCGCAATTGCGATGTTGTTGACATGACTTTTGCATGTATCGGAGCAGTCGATGCTATGCATAATACATTAGATTGGGTAGCCAGAGGGAAAGAAGAAGATAGAATTGGTATTGTTGTTTTTGCTGATAATGCAAAATATGATTTAGGATCTTCAGGTGAATATACTCAGGGCGCTGGAGGTGGTGCAATCCTTATCCGTCACAAACCTAGGTTGATTCAGATTCCTGATATTTGGGGAGTTTCAACTATGCCAGTACATGATTTTTTCAAACCACGTCGTGAAGTTGAGATGAAAACAGTTGTTACGAATGTACTGGATTTAGCAGAAGAAGCAGGAGAACCAAAAAAAGAAGGTCTAGTTGAAAAGATTTTAGCGATATTACCTAGATCATCCAAAAGAGATGATATCATGTTTGAATCTCATACATTAAAAATTCATAAAGACACTCCAGTTTTTGATGGTCAATTTTCCAATCGTTGTTACTCAGAATCAGTAAAAAATGCATTCATCGACTTTCGTTCAAAAGCAATAAAATGTGGACGTTACAATCCAGAAAGTGACGATATTTTGACAGAACAATGGAGTAGAATAATTGTTCATCTACCCTACGCATTCCAAGGTAAAAGAATGTTTCCTGATGTTTTCCGACATGATAGACGACATCTTCCTATGTGGGAAAAAATAGTCGAAGAGATAGGATCAGAACCCTTCCCCGAAGATTTTGAAGATTCTCCTCAAGGTATGGAAGAGTTCGAAAAAGCAAATGACTCCTACAGGAGATTGATTTCCAAAACTGAAGAATTTAGGTTATTTTCTGAAAGTAGGATTGAAAAAACTCAGCGAGCCTCAAGTCTTGTCGGAAATCAATATACGGGCTCAATTTTCTTAGCCCTTATGTCTACGATGGAGTCAGATTTGACTGAAGGCGTCGAAATGGAAGGCAAACATGTTGGCCTATGTGGGTATGGAAGTGGAGCAAAAGCCAAAATTTTTGAAGGGATAATCCAGCCCGGTTGGAAAGAAGTTGCTAAAGAATTCTATTTATTTGAGAGACTCAATAATAGGACGCCATTGGATAAAGATACATATGAAAAATTACACCGTGGATCTCAGAAACAATCTGTGGTAAAGCCAAGTTCTGAATTCGCTTTAGTTGCCGTAGGTGGAGAGGGGGCACTAGAGGGCCAAAGAAAATATTCTTGGATTAATTAAATAAATCATAAATATTTATCCAGTTATGGTTTAATGGCTCTATTTATCACTATCCGCTGTACTTCCTGAGTGCCTTCATAAATTTGAGTAATTTTTGCATCTCTAAAGAATCTTTCAACAGGGAAATCAGTAGTATATCCATATCCTCCAAGAACTTGAACGGCCCGTTCAGAGACCCACATTGCTGTATCTCCTGCAAATAATTTTGCCATACTAGCTTCTTTCGTATGACGTTCTGTCCCTTCTTCATAATGCCTCTGTTTTGCCCATGATGCCTTGTAAACCATCATTCTGGCAGCTTCTATTTGAGTTGCCATATCTGCCAAATAATTCCCTATACTTTGATGGTGTGCTATTGGTTTACCGAACGCCTGCCTCTCATGAGCATATCCAAGTGCAGATTCATAAGCACCTTGAGCTATCCCCAAAGCCTGAGCTGCTATCCCAATACGTGAATTATCAAGGGCATTCATGGCTATCGGAAAACCTTCTCCTACGCCTTTAAGTATATTTTTAATTGGAACTTTACAATTTTCCAACAGTAATACGCATGTATCGGATGAACGTATCCCTAACTTTTCCTCTTTCTTACCTACGCTAAAGCCTTCCATGTCAGAATCTACAATGAAAGCAGTTGTCCCTCCATGTTTCTTTACTCCATATTCTGGATGATCTACATCTTTCGCGAATAGGACATATACATCAGCACTTTTTCCATTTGTCACCCACATTTTTTCACCATTCAAAATATAATGGCTACCATCTTCACTAATTTTTGCACGACAACTCATTGCAGCAGCATCTGTACCGGCACCAGCCTCTGAAAGTGAATAAGCACCTATTTCACCTTTAGCTAGCCTTGTCAAATACTCTTTCTTTTGATNTTCATCGCCATGCAGTGATATCGTTTTCGCACATAAACCTACATGCACACAAAACATAACCGAAAATGAAGGATCGACACGNGCTAGCTCTTCAACAATTATTGCTTCACTNATNTCATCAACAGGATTTCCTCCAAATTCTTCAGGTATNGTTATTCCTTGTAATCCAGATTCNCAGAAAGCTTTCCATTCTTCAAGAGGAGGAGTGGCAGTCCTATCTCTNTCTAGNCAAGTCGGTGCTAATACCTCTTCTGCAAAACTTCTAACCATCTCNCGAATCATACTTTGTTCTTCTGTTTCCTTGAAATCCATGCCTATCTCGTTACNACGGGAGTAGTACNCATTGTTAACTTCTCGCCAACGNCCATCAGGCTATTTTACAACGAATCATTAAAATCTNANGTGGTGGCGCCCGGCAACGAAAGTAACATGTCTGACGGTGACTTTTTTGAATTTAGTATAGCCCATGATAGAAGATATAGCCTTGATCATTTATGGATTCAGGTCCTAGATGAGAAGAAGGAAGAGGATATGACTGTTAAAATCGGCCTTAGTGAATTTATTAGGGCTGATTATGGAGATATTGTTAGAGTGGTTTTAGCAAAACCAGAAGACGATAGCGAATTTAAGGCCGATACTGATGAAGAGGAGGAAATACCTGATGATGATGCTGATGCTACTCCGATTACAAGTGGAGATGAATTAGGGACTGATGATTTAATGATAACAGTTAGAACTGCTAATGAGAGATTATTGATTAATGCACCTTTCCCATGTAAAATTGTTGAATTAAATGGCGATGTTGAAGATAGTCCTGATTTAGTTAATGATGATGCTTATGGAGATGGATGGTGTTTAATCGTAAAACCACATGAATTTGATAACGACATGTATTTGGACTTAAAAGAATATATTGAGTACCTAAATGAATTATAATTCATGGCCATGATAAAGGCAACCATTCTTCCGGATTTGAGTTTTTCCAATCTATATCATTAAGAAGTTGTAAAACATCTTCGATGTTGTCTATGTCCATTTCAATTTGTTTTCTATGTAACCATCCCTTAAGCCTCCCCAATCTCATCTCGGGCTTTAATCCAGTTCTTTCAATCAGTACTTCACCATTTACTAATGGATTATGCCCTACTTTCAAAGGAGGCATTTCTTCAATCGTATTTTCAACTTCCTCTGTCTTTATCCTCATTCCTTTTAGATATTTAAACAGAGATTTTTTCTGATCTTCAGATAATGATGCCCTAAATCTTCTCATTTCAGATAAATCATTACTACTAGGAATCTTAACACCATTGCCATGTAAGAAACTAATCATCTGCTTTTCCTTACTACTAATTTTCAATTTTTCTCGAATAAATTCAGATAATCCATCTCCATCGTTTTTGTATAGATTACAGAGTAGGGCAATGTTTACTATATAATCATCTGACAAAATAACTTCAAGATCCATTTCTAGATTATCAAAAATAATCTTTAATACTCCTAATTCATACATTTTTTGTAGCACCATAATTCTATTTTTTAATTGTAAAATCTTCTTTAATTCTTCATTTATCCTTTCTTTAGATATACTATTCAATACATCAACATTGTTAATTATTGCATTTTCTAAATCAGAATCAAAACTCATTATTTGATTATCTTTCAGACCAATAAAACGAAACGCCCTGAGGATTCTTAAACCATCTTCATTTATTCTCTCTTCAGCAATACCAACACACCTCAATATATTATTTTTCAAATCTGACATTCCATCATATTCATCAATTAACTTATCATTTTCATCTAATGCCATTGCATTGATTGTGAAATCTCTTCTTGCAATATCTTCTTCTATATTGACTCCAAATACCACATTTTCCGGTCTTCTATTGTCCGTATAAATTCCATCACTTCTTAGAGTTGTTACTTCTATTTCTTTGGAGCCAATATCAGTTCTAACTCTGACAGTTCCGAATTTTTCACCAATCATGATGGATTTTGGAAAAATATCTAGAATTTCTTCTGGAAGTAGATTGGTTGCAACATCAACATCTCCCGGACTTATTCCCAGAATTAAATTTCGAATCCATCCTCCAACAATCCAGGCTTGGCCTTTCTCTCTCAATCTTTCAACAATGTGTCTTGTTTCTTTATCGAGATGGGTTTGTGACACTTCCGGAAACCCGTTCATGAATGCTCCTGATGCATCTCATGAATGATTGCTTCGGCAGACAATTATATTCAGAGGTGGTTTTGCGAATAGCATGAAGGTTGAACTGATGCCTCTAGAACTACTCCTCCCTCATGAAGAAATCATTCCCAGTAAGGTAAGTCAATTAGAGAAAATGACTATCAGATGGAATGCATATGTTCTCCCACTTGTTGTGGATAAGATCACTGGAATAATACTTGATGGCCATCATAGGTATAATGTAGCAAAAAATCTAGATTTACAATGTTTACCTTGTGTATTGGTAGATTACTTATCCGATGATTCGATCGAACTAGATGTATGGCCAAAATCGGGAAGAGAGTCGTTAACCAAGGAGGAGGTAATACAAGCCGGACTTTCTGGAGTTCTTTTCCCTCCAAAAACTAGTAGGCACAGGTTGCCAGATCATCTCCCTCCTATATCTATGCCTCTTTCTAGGTTGATGTTCCCAGCAGTAGGTTAAATTTACTCATATTCTTGTAAAAATTCTTTAGAGATTGTGGACAAAAGTACACTTTCTGAAATTGAAATTTGTTTAATTATTTCCAGCGTCATTTTATCGACCCGCCTTCCTACCAAATCTTCAATCAGTCTAGCTCGCATTTCTTCACTTCTTTTTGAATCTGATAAAATTTTAATTCTTATTTCTGCCGCTACAGATTCTCTGTTGCCTCTCAATAATCTATTCACAAATAAATCACTTGATTTCTCATACATATGTTCCTTTAATTCTTTAATTTCCCACCACTTAATTTCTCTAAGGCCTGAAATAAGTGAATCTATAATTTCTACTGATTCGCTTTCGCTCCATGAAATTACCTTTTCTTGTATCTCTTGATTCTCTAAAGATTTTTTTACTAAAATTTTTATTACACCATTTATTTCTTTTTTTGTATTTTCGCCAGACATTTTCAGTAAATAACTATCAAAAATTTCCATTTCTGAAAGTTTCGAATCATTTCCAATAATCTCTAGTGCAGCCTTTCTAACTACATATGAATCATCTTTTAGTGCTGAAATTAATATTTTGACATCAACATCATTCATTTTAGCAAGTTTATTTATTGTAATTTTTCTGATTATCTTATCTTTAGATTTTAATCCTTCCAAAATTAATTCATCAATTTTCTCACTATTTGCTTGTAATTTAGACTCCCATCCAGCAATTCTTACTGTTATCTCTCTATCGCTACATAATCTATCAATTATCTCTAATTTTTCTTGACCTAATCTTAATGATATCTTGGATGCTAAAACTCGCTGCTCAACATATTCTGAACTAGATAATTTATTGACTATCGTAATATCATTAAATCCAGCCCATTTTGTAATTGCTTCCATTGCCCTTTCTCTGTACCATTGATCATCATCTTCAAGTAAAGGTACAAAACTATCCAAATTATTTGAATCATTTACTTCGAATAATTTCCTTACAGCCCGNCTNCTCTGTCTTTCATCTTTGTGATTAAGACGTAATGTTGCCGGATGCCTCATAGTTAATCCAATCATCTATTTATCAAGAATACTTCTATTAACAATTATGGAATTAAATCTTCATGACCGCCATTATTGGAGTAATATTCACTATTAATCGATTCTANATTGCTTATATCTAAACCATCTATCCCAGTTAAAATAGGCCATAGAGGGCCAAGCCATTCCATTTCTGCAAGTAATAATTCCATTACCGGATTCTCCAGAATTTCTTCCTCAGTAGAATATTCATCTACTATTGGTATTTCAGGAGGAAGATTCTTTAGAGACCAGATTAAATTATTTATTCTATTCAACGATTCTTCTTCTATTTCTATTACTTCAAGAATCAATTCCAATGCATTTTCCATATGTTCAACAAGATTATTCGGTTCGAAAGGATTCCTTTCCAATTCACTGATATCCATAGGGCCAAAAACTACTCCTCCTAAATCAGTATCTATCCAATTATCTCCTTGCTTCTCCTTCTTAATTAGTCTCTGATGAATAATGCTCCCTACTGGACCAAGAATAAAACCATCTTCTTTTACCTTAAATTTTATTTCCGAGGGAACTTTTTTTACAAATCCAGTNATTAGTACTCTGTCAAAATAATTATCATCAAGATGTTCTAAATCATTCGAACTATTTAGAAACATTTTTCCGGATTCTAAATACTCCTTTATTTTACTCTTTGTGTATTTCCGCACTTCTTCATGCGGCTCTATTATTGTTATTATTCCACTTTCNCCAACTAAATTATTCAATAAGGCAGATATGTACCCTCCTTTTGANCCCATCAAGAGTATTGAATGCCCTTTCACTATTTCTAAATGATGGAGCATTGTAACTATCATATGGGGTGCAGAAATTGTTTTTGACGCNCCTGAATCAGTNGTTAAGAAAGGCACTGGCTTATCATTCCAGAAATAATCTAATTCGTAATCNGTGAATTCTGCAGGATCAACCTCTTCCATTGCCGTTTTTATGTGTTTAGAGATTAGTATTCCAGACTTTTCCAAATCTTCGAGTAATTCTGTCATTGACTTCATACGAATCCTTCAATATGGCGGTTGCGGTGCAGAGGCTTTGAATACATTGCTCCCCTGCTCTCCTTCAGGGTCCGTGGTCTAGGGGTTATGACGTTGCTCTTACAAAGCGAAGATCGCAGGTTCAATTCCTGCCGGACCCACCAAAATTTCCTATTTTTCTTTACNAAAAATAAAATTTATTGATATGAAAAGGTCATTAATGAGTCCTCAATCGAGGAGGCGTGGTTGAACAGACTGCCGCTTTAGCTGCCCGGCTATCTAGAAGGTTAAAAAAAAGAAATTGGACTATTTCGACAGCCGAATCTTGTACAGGAGGTCTAATAGCTTCTATATTGACTGATATGTCTGGTGCAAGCAAATGGTTCAATCAAGGTTGGGTTGTATATTCTAATGAATCTAAGACTAAGCAGTTAGGTGTTGATGAATCCTATTTCTCTGAGGAAAATGTAGGTGCTGTTTCACATGAAGTAGCCATAGGGATGGCTAGGGGGGCCAGATATAAATCAAATTCAGATGTATCTATAGGGATAACTGGCATAGCTGGGCCAACTGGGTCATCCGAAAATAAAGAAGTAGGTAGGGTCCATGTTGCTATAATAGCAAAAGATTATTTCCTAGTAAGGAGGATGGATTTTGGAGATAATGACCGTTTAGATAATAAAAAATCTTTTGCTTCTTTCGCTTTGGGTCTGGCTTTAGAAGCATTGGACAAAGTCGACTCAAACAATTCCCAAGCAACTAGAATATCCAAGAAAGAGAGTCCTAAGAAAAGATCAGAAGAAATTGATATTTCATCATTAGATTCTTTATCCGAAGAATGGGAGGGAGAACTTACTTGGAAATCAAGCAAGAAAACCGTCGTACAAGATATCTCAAAGGTTGATCTTGCATCTTCTACAGATTGGAATCAAGAAACCGACTAATTAGCAAAATAG
>NHGE01000008.1 GCA_002172375.1 Euryarchaeota archaeon TMED129
GGCTCAGGAGCTACTACCGGCTCAGGAGCTACTACCGGCTCAGGAGCTACTACCGGCTCAGGAGCTACTACCGGTTCGGAAATATCTGCACTGCCTGAATTCTCTATTTCTTCTCCTTGCTCAGTATCAAAACTAATCAAGGTAGATCCTACAGCCACCATGTCTCCAATATCGCCACTCAATTCAGAAACTGTCCCATCAATTGGAGACGGTATTGTAACAGTTGCCTTATCAGTCATTACATCTACTAATGCATCATCTTCCTTTACAATAGATCCGATTTCAACATGCCATGTCACTATTTCTCCTTCTACTACTCCCTCTCCTATGTCTGGAAGTTTAAATTCATATTTAGTCATCTTTTTTAGTCCTCCTGAGTCTTTTTTATTGCTGCAACAATTCTTGCTGTACTGGGCATATAGTCCCATTCAGTGGTATGGGGGAAAGGAGTGTCCCAACCCGCAATCCTCTGTATCGGACTTTCAAGATTGTAAAAACATAATTCTTGTATTGAAGCAGAAAGTTCAGAGCCAAAACCACTTGTTTTTGGAGCTTCATGAACTATCACACACCTCCCAGTTTTTTTCACAGAGTTAATTACTATTTCTTTATCCCATGGTAAAAGAGTTTGTAAATCAATCAAATCACAACTAATTCCGGAGTCAATTATTGCCTTTTCTGTCACATGTACCATTGTGCCCCATGCAATAATTGTACATTTATCGCCTTCCATTGCTAATCTCCCCTGTCCTAATGGTATCTTGTAATAATCCTCTGGAACTTCTGCTTCGGGATGATCTTTCCACGTCGGTACATTATGTGGATCTCCATAAAATGGTCCTCTGTAACATCTTTTTGGCTCAAAGAAAATAACAGGGTCGTTAGATTCTATTGAACTGATTAACAAGCCCTTGGAATTGTATGGTGTTGAACAATACACAACTTTTAATCCAGGAGTATGAGTAAATTGTGATTCTGGAGATTGAGAATGATGATGCCCTCCCCTTATCCCTCCTCCTGCAGGAGTACGTATGGTAATTGGACACCAAAATTCTCCTCCAGATCTATGCCTGACTTTTGCTATCTCATTTACTATCTGATCATATGCAGGAAATATGTAATCAGCAAATTGAATTTCTACTACAGGACGCAGTCCATTAATGCCCATTCCAAAGGCAGTAGCGGCAATGCCGCCTTCAGACAGAGGAGTATCAAAGACTCGGTGTTTACCGAATTTTTTTTGCAATCCGTCACTAGTTCTAAACACTCCTCCAAAATATCCTATATCTTCACCGAATAATAACACATCTTGATTCTTTTCAAGCATGTTATCTAAGGCACTGTTAATTGATTGTACCATATTCATCTCAACCATATTATTCAGTCCTCCATTTTTTCATTTCATCCCATTGCTCTTGAAGATGCCATGGTACAGATTCGTATACTTCTGTAAATATTGTATCGGAAGAAGGATATGGTCCATTAGCCAGATCTCCGTATTTTACTGCTTCTTTATATGCCGATATGACCTCTTGATCTATCTTTTCTTCCAAATCTTTTTGTTCTTTTTCTGTCCAATGTGAATTTTTTATTAGATGGTCTTTCAATCTCTCTATTGGATCTCCGCCTGGCCAATATTCATGCTCATTAGAAGGCCGATATCTAGAAGGATCATCACTACTGCTATGCGCTCCGGCCCTATAGGTCAGAATTTCTACATGGGTTGCTCCAAATCCTAATTTAGCCCTCTCTCGAGCCCATTTAGTGACCGAGTATAGTGCTAAAAAGTCATTCCCATCCACTCTAAAACAGGGAATTCCATATGCCAAACCTCTAGTTGCAAAATTATTGCTACCACTCGCTATGTTGTAATGTGTTGAGATGGCCCAATGATTATTGACGACATTTAATATCACTGGAGCCTTAAAGACACTAGCAAAATTGAGCCCATAATGATAATCCCCTTCAGCTGAAGCGCCATCTCCAATCCAAGTAATGGTTACTTCATCTAGATTTTTGTACTTAGAAGCCAAAGCTACTCCCACTGCTTGGCTAAATTGCGTCCCAACAGGACTAGAGACTGAAATAAAACGCCCCTCTTTGTAGGTATAATGGACTGGCATTTGCCTTCCTTTGACATTATCTTCTACGTTTCCAATACAATGGCATATCATACTTACCATATCTCTTCCTCTCACAAATTGAGCACCAGGTTGCCTATAGGTCGGAAAAATCCAATCTTTATCATTAAGTGCCATAGTCTGTGCAATGGCAATACCTTCCTCGCCAAATGATTGCATGTAAAATGATAGTTTGCCCGTTCTTTGCATTTTCATCATCCTATCATCAAAAATACGTAATCGAACCATATGTTCCAAGCCCAGTTTCAATTCTTCAGTTGTTAAATTAGGATTCCAATCTCCTAAAGCTTCTCCATTATCATCCAAAACTCGTACAAGGCCTGTTGCATGATCAAATGTTTCATCTGCCACACAATCAAACTCTGGCTTTTTCAGATCATTTGGGTGCCATTTCCATGGTTCAAAGGAAGAAGAATCACCAGGTCTATTAGGTGCATCAGGAATATGCAAAGGAATTTGTTCCTCCTCTCCTCTAGACATATTATACCCTGCCCTCTTCATCTTATTATATTACTTTGTAATTACTGTCTTATCTGAGTTATGATAAGAAATATTGGTCACAGCAGATCCAGTGGAACTTTTAATTGCTACAGGTATTCCTCCATTCGATTCTTCATACAAAAGTCCTGCTCTGTATGAAGAACGTACTAAAGGACCACTTGCAACTGCCTTGAAACCAATTTCTCTAGCCAAACCGTCCCAAATTGCAAATTTTTCTGGCTCCGGAAATCTAGNCACNGGCAGATGTTTGTAACTTGGTTGAAGATATTGCCCTAAAGTAATCATATCGACACCTGATGATTTCAGCAATCCCATGGCCTCTACAATTTCTTCATCAGTCTCTCCAAGTCCTACCATTAGGCTTGATTTAATTTTAAGATCAGGCCTTANCNTACGTGCCATTCTGAGAATTTTAAGTGATTGTTCAAAAGATGCTCTTGCATCTCTCACTTTTGAATCAAGACGAGGTACACATTCAACATTGTGTGCAAACACTTTCAATGGTAAGTCTTTCAATAGCATTTTCAAAGCATCAATATTCCCATCTAAATCAGAACACAACAGTTCTAGTCCAATTTCGGGATTTTCCTTTTTCACNTCGATAATNCAATTTTTGTAGTGTCTTGCACCTCCGTCTTCCAAATCATCTCTATTTACTACAGTTATTACTGCGTATTCTAAACCCATTCTTTTTATCGAATTTGCCAACTCTTTGGGTTCATTTTGATCTAATTTTTCCGGCTTCTTTACAGTACCTACTGCACAGAATTTACACCCTCTTGTGCANACTTCTCCGGCTATCATAAAGGTTGCAGTACCTCTNCCCCAGCANTCATGGATATTGGGNCATCTAGCTTCTTCGCAAACTGTATTTAGTCCATGNTCTCTGACATTGTCTCTTGCTTCATTAAATTTTTTTTGAGCCTCTCCTATTGGTAGAGAAGTTTTGAACCACTCCGGTAGCCTTTTTCTTTCCGCTTTACGTTTTTCAATTGGAGACATTTTCTTAATAGTATTTACGTCTTTATTTACTTCTTCACCACCTTCAACTAGAGGGAGGCGCGGCACCATGAATGCTTCGAAAAGAACATAAACATTAACTATTATCATGATTACTTCTCCTTATCTTCCTAAACCTTGTAAAAAGTTATTACATCCGGANNACATGAATCAAGGAACAGTANTAGTTACTGGAGGNGCAAAAAGAATNGGAAAAGCAATATCNCTGAAACTTTCATCAGATGGATTTTCAATAGCAATNCACTACAATAAATCCTCAAAGGACGCCTTTGAATTAGTAGAAATAATACGTTCCAATGGNGGAGTAGCAGATGCTTTCGAAGCAGATCTTAACAATTCTGAGGAAGTTTCAAAATTAATNCCAAAAATNCATTCTATCATGGGAAATATTTCAGGTATTGTAAATAATGCATCTCTATTCTCCTTCGATGATTTACTTTCAATATCCGATGATTCTTGGAACGAACACATGAACATTAATGCCAAATCACCAATCTTACTCATTAGAGATCTTTATAATTTGAATGATGGCAAGAATCAAGNTTCAGTAGTNAACATATTGGATCAAAAAATTGTAAATCCTAATCCNGATTATTTATCATATACGGCATCTAAATTCACTTTACTAGGTTTAACAGATACTTTAGCTAGAAGTTTAGCACCTAAGTTACGAATCAATGCAGTCGCACCTGGGCACACAATTGCAAGTCCAGAACAATCAGATTCTGGTTTTTCAAAATCTCAATCTGAAACTCCCTTAGGAACCGGGCCAAGCCCAGAAGATATCGCTGATTCAGTTTCCTATCTTATGCAGGCCAAATCAGTGACTGGACAANTAATATTTGTTGATTCCGGAGAACGATTTTTATCTAGGAAGAGAGATGTTGTTTTTGAAACGGAGAGTTAAAAATGAACTATTTAAAAAATCTTTTTTTACAAAACTTTAGTGATAAAGAGATACATAGAACTATATTTNTAGAATCGGTAATACGTAAAATGGATATCGGAATCCATGATTATGANATAGGNCATCCTCAGAGGATAGAATTCGATATTTATGTAGCGGTAAAAAATGATAATAAAATTATTGGCGATACTATTGAAGACGTAATGGATTANGAATATCTGATNGAAGCAATAAACTCCAAAATTNAAAAAAGATTTTCTCTTTTAGAAACTCTTGCNAATGAANTATTAGAAGACGTTTTATTTCCTGAAAAAGTCATGGGNGCGACAGTAGTTATCTCAAAACTAGATATTCTTGATTCNGGTAAGATTGGTTGCTCNGTNAGCCGTTTAAAATGATTCTNATTACCATATTNATGGTGCTGGGAGTGGGATTTGAACCCACGAAGGCCTTGCCACCGGAGCTTAAGTCCGGCCCCTTTGACCGCTCGGGTATCCCAGCAAGCATACCGCCGAGGCTTCTTGCTTTCAATCGAACTGATANTTTACTCCAATTTACGATGCATACAGTGTACTAACTTCCCGAACGTTTTAACATTTTGAATATATCCGNAGGCTGTGGNAAATAGTCTCTCATCGATTTCAACTCTTNAAAGTGCCAAAATAGCACTTTTTCTCACGATGCTACTCTTGGCNCCCGTTTATTCNCCATTTAACTCAAATTTAGAAGAAAATAACACCATTGGAGAGACTTCTTATGTATCTAAGAATACAAATCTGTATAGGCTTTATTTTGCCGATCAAAGCTCTAATGATTCTGGAGGCGGCGATGGAACAATAACAACCCAAGTTCCTGATGAAGGAGGGCAAAATACTGGGAGTGTTTTAGATAGTTCTATTGAGTTTACAACTCCAAAATTACGTTCTTCTTTAGATTTCGAGACTCGTTCTTCAAGTGGCCAGTCAAATTATTATGTCCCATTATATTTATTCACAAAAGCATCCGGTCCGAGCGGTTCTAATGTTGAATGGACAATTACTCTAAAGGCTTCAGGTTCTCAAATCGGTTCTGCAACTTTGAGTAATGAAGCATGTGTTTCTAGTATAACAAGTAGTTGTNATGACTTTGATTATGAATTATTTGAAATTGATGTTGGCNCAAGAGATGTATTTACTGTTTCCAAAGATGAGAGGTTAGAAGTTATTGTTGATGCTTCGATGTCAGGTTGCGATGGAGGTGGCCTNTTCTCTTCCTGTGAAGCTGAAATTGCATGGAATGAAATTGANGGNGATAANCGATATTCAAGTATAGAAATAGATGCTAATGCTATTTCTGATAGTTTAATTCTATTACAGAGAGAGGGTTCTGAGTTAGTAGAAGGGCCAGAACTAACTTGGTATCCTAATGATATTATTTCTGANAGAACTATGCAATTTACTTTTGATGTCAAGAGTGCCTTTGGAAGATATGATATCGCAGATGTGAAACTTCTGATGCGTGATCCTGACGGAGTATANCGAATAGACAAGGACATAGATTCAATAGACGACGAAGACATTGAAGATACCTCTTCTGGAATATTTGGTAAATATTTGTGGACNTATCCAATCGGACCTAATGGATTAATTTCTGGAGAATATTCAGTTGAACTCGAAATAACTGATATCCAAGGCCATACTACTGTTATTGAGCATGATACTATTCAAATGANACAATGGGGTGTTGCATTAAATCACAGATTTGATAGATATGTAGAATTCATTGCNCCTGGAGAAACTACTCCAATACCTCTACAATTAGTCCACAGNGGAGACTCAACAAAATCAATGGATGTAGAACTAAGTGTTCAAACTTCACTAGGTANCNCTTGGNAAATTGAATTTGACCAGCCTGCAGGCTACACATTAGNCCAAGGAGGNGANATTCTAAATCCTATTTTATCATTAAGNGCTCCTGATGATCTAAGTAGAACTCCTGGTAAAATAAAAATCACTGCTCAGGCAGAAGCTCTAAATGATGAAGGAATTCTCACAGTAGTTCATTCTGATTTGTTGGAATTAGAATTAGAAAAAATAGATGTTTATCAACCTCCTGAAATTTCTCTCTGGTCGGAAGAACATGATGTCGCTATAGCAAACTCTACTAGAGGAGATTCAATAGATCCCGATATACCTAGGTATGTAGAATATGGGGAATTTAATCCATTTATTCTCGAGGTTTTCAATACCGGTTTCGATGCCGACTCCTTTAGAATCGATATCCTAAAACGTTCAAAGGCTATTTTCCAAGTATTTGATAATGATACTGGAAATAGGATTCTAGAAGATGAGGGAGATGGGACTTTCCATATTCCACTTTTAGAAAGACACTCTACTCAAACTTTAAAATTTAGTGTAAAACCTTCAGATGATAGGGAAGATGACGATATTGGACAAATAGAACTAGAGATAATTAGTGAAGGTAATGCTTCTTTACGTTCAACTATTTTATTTACAATTCAAAGAACATTTGGAATAAGAGCCGAAGTGTCNCATGATTGTGACGGAACACCGCTTGGTCAAATCGAAGTCTCACTTTGTTCTNCTAATTCTGATAATCCTACTGTTGATCTAAGGGCTAGAATAACAAATACAATGGAGAATGATCAAACTTCAACCCAATGGAGAATACAAAATCCTGCTTCACTTGATAAAAATTTAGATATTAATCCAGTTTATGGTCAATGGCAGTTTACGGTCAANGATAAGGATGGAGTATCTGTTCCAAGGGTNACATTAGGTCCTGATGATTANACTGAAGTTTTTGTTTCAATAACATTAACCGACCAAGTTGAAGCAGGAAATCATACTNTATATCTTAGAATAATTGAAGATACAGAAGATCCTAATCCTCGATATTTCGATNTACCTATGANATTTGAAATNGGAGAAGGAGATCCGGATTTAGAAATAGTACAAGTATCTCCAATTTCGAGATTTATNCCGGGAGATTCNTATTCTATACAGATGAAAGTACGCAACAAAGCCAACACGCCAATTACTGTGCTATTGGATTCTAGTGTCGAAGAAACAGGGTGGAGTATAATTATAGAAGGAAAATCNGGTTCTCCATTAATCGAATTGGACGCTTTCGATGAAGAAACATTTACTGTTGACTTGACAGTTCCAGAGAATGCAAATAATGGAGANAAAATACCAATTTCTATNACTGCATCNCCCTTGGATACAGAGCAAAGTTTTTCTGATGATTTCACAGCAAAATTTGAACTCAATGCCGTTATAGAAATTTCTTCAATTAGTGAAATAATAATTAATGAAATTACACATCCTAGGTTTTCAACAATGATTTTTGCATTAGTCGCAATTTTAATCATTTTTGCAGGTGTCCAAAGCCGCTTAAATAGGAGAAAATGGGCAGCACAAATGGCATACTTGGAAATGCTATCTGATGATGGTAAAAATGATGAATCAGTCTCTCAAGAAGTCGATATTCCCTCTCCTATTCTAGCCGTTGAAGAAGAAATTCCCAATAAATACGATCAAGATGACATAGAACTAGTTTGATTATTTTTGACATATGTATGAACTACGCTCCATTCTTCTTAAGACCCTCAGATACTGCCAGAGTTTCAAGGTAGTTTCATGGATGCTCTGTTTTCGAATCCTGATGGCGAAATACAACTCAGAAAGAGTCGTTCAGCTGTGCTATTCAGCATGATAATGTTGGGGGCTTCTTTATCAGCATTAGAATTTGGAATTTGGGAAGCTATGGCAACCACAGATCAAGACGGCGATGGGTTGAGTTATGGTCTTGAATTTTTTATAAATACTCAGCCACAAGATTGGGATACTGATAACGATGGTTTGCCTGATGGTTGGGAATGGCAATATGGTTTAGATCCATTATCATCTTCAGGAGATAATGGGTCAACTGGCGACCCGGACATGGACTCATTGAATAATTTGAATGAATATTTATACTCAATACCCTCTAATTGGGACTTTTCAGGCACTCCTAATGTATTAGATAATGGGGTGTGGTGGAATGGTACTGTTCCAGTAAGTAACTGGGACGAAGAAAGTGCTATGCAACTACTTCAAGGTTCAGGAGGAGATGGTGCTGATGAAGATCCAAAGGGCAATATTTGTTCAGATACCTTTGATAATGACCATGATGGTTTAGTAGATGCTTTCGATGATGATAATGATGGAGATGCAGATTGTAGTTCAGATGATGATGATGGTGACGGATTAATTGACGAAGATGTAAATGGTTGGGATACAGATGGAGACGGCATCCCCGATGGCTGGGAAGTGGCTTATGGGCTAGATCCAACTTCTAACTCAAACATGGATGGAACTTTTGGCGATCCTGATGGTGATGGACTAATAAATCTCTATGAATATGTCAATCCTGCATGGAATACAAGAAATGGGAGTACCTTCCCTCCTACGCAGTATTTTAGACCAGGTCCGATTAATATGACCTTCACAACTTCTCCTTGTAATCCTGTTCTCGATTTAGGACCTGGTGGGTGTGAGATATTCACTGCCGAAGTAGATGGAATAACTCAAACAGACCCTCAAAATAATGATACTGATGGTGACGGTCTTAACGATTCATATGAGGCTTTAATCTTACTAACGGATCCGACAGAAGTTGATACTGACGGTGACGGCATATCAGATGGAATTGAAGTAAACGGCCTCTATGGATTCCCAGAACAACCTTCAGATCCAAGAGACAATAATACAGACGATGATCATCTAGATGATGGAGAAGAAGATATCAACGGAAATGGTATTGTAGATGAAGGAGAAACAGATCCAACTAGAATAGAAGATGAAGGAGATATTGATGGCGACGGATTACAAAATTGGGAAGAAAATCTGACTTGTACTTTTTGGAATGTTTCAGACTCGGACGGAGGAGGGATCAATGATGGAGACGAATTAGACTTCATGAGGAATACTAATCCGTGTATGTCAACAATAGATCTAGAATTTACTATATTAAATTGGGATGCGAATGTGAATTCCTTACAATTAAATTCTACTGAAAACATAAATCGNAATCCAATTGATTGGAGNCAAAATGATGTTCCTATGGCTTATTATGTTTCATCATCCGGTAATTTAACCGGTTTTAGATTCTCTAGTGTCGTTGGAGATACTTTACGTGGAATAGATACTGAAGTACCAATGGGANCTANCTCGATCATTGTTACTAATGGTTCATGGTGTTGGAATGCTACAGCAGGAGCCATAAATGACCCTCACTGCGACGACGATTATCCAGATTTAGATTCTGACGGTTTAGCAGACTGGGAAGAATTAGAAGGTACTTGGGGTTTTATTTCACGAATAAACATGACAGATTCTGACGGCGATGGCGTCGATGATTTATCTGAAATTCAAAATTCTACCGANCCTCTAGAACCTTGCCATAATCTATTGGACACAGATGGCGATGGTTTGAATAACTATTTTGAAAATAATACTGGTTGCAGCTTATCTTTTGGTATATCTCCGGGTAACATGACTCTAGATACTTACCTTACGCTATGGAATCAATCTGATTCCGATAATGGAGGAGTTTCTGATGGTCAAGAATATATCGATGGTACTAATCCACAGAATAATCCTGCTGATGACATTAATCCTACTGATACAGATGGNGATGGAATACCTGATACTATTGAACAAGATATNGGTACCGATTGGCTAGATCCNGATACTGANGGAGGNGGAATTCCAGATGGCCAAGAATGCCCAGAATCATTTTGGTCTACTAATTGTGTAGATTCTAATACCGATCCNTTCAATTCTTCCGATGACATTGCCTTCAATTCTTTGTTTTTTACTACTTCTAATTTATCNGATGGTGCNGATCCGNATTTGAAACATTATTGGAGATGGCACACTTACGATTCATACACTGGCGTTTCTTGGGGAGTTAATTCTTCTCTTCTTGGAAATACACTCATTNTCCCTCCATCAAATATTTCACAAGGTATTTCTGATCCTGCCTTTTGGAATTCGTCTTCTGCAACTGATTGGGAAATATTATTCGAAAGCGGATTAATGACTCCTGGTATTGAGTTAATTGCTCCATATAATGTATTTGAATTTGATAGTTGGACAGAATTTACTGCAGGCTTAAATTATTCAAACTTTACTAGAGATATAATTATTGACAGTTCTAATATTGATTCATTATTCGTATCTGCACCAGAAGTTATTTTCTCTACAAGCATAANNGAAAATTCTACAGTTTTTACTTCTAGTAGTTATGCTACCGACTTACCAGNATCATATCTCTCAAATGCCGGGCAATTAGTGAATAANATCACTCAACAAGTAATTAATGACTCTGGGGCAGTATCTGCTTGGGATAAAATATTAGCCATTCAAGATTTTATTATCAATGGAAATGATACAATTACTTTCCTAAGGAATCATGATGGTTCTTCTAGGCCAGTTGGTTTAGGTGATGATAGTGATATTTCTCATTGGATTTTGAATTCTTCCTTTGAAGGTAGTTGTGATGAATTCACATCCTTGTTTACGGTCATGTTGAGGCATGCAGGAATGCCTACTCGAAAAGTTACTGGATTTGCAGGTGGCGATTGGGATGGTAAATCATTTAATGTGTATGGTAAAGATTTCACTTGGTGGTCTGAAGTACATCTGCAAACAAATCAAAACCAGGGAAATCTTGACATGGGCTGGATTCCTTTTGAAGCATGCCCTAGTATGTCTTTAGTTGAAGTAGAAAATCTATCGTGGTATCCTGATTCATTAAAACGCGACCTTAGTGGAGATAATATTTCTGTCGAGGGTGTCTTACAGTTTGTTGATAATTCATCTGCTGCAGCAAATATTGATTTATCTCTATATTTGATTTCCCCATCAGAAATTTCCAATATACCTGGTTCTGCATCTTTAGATGAGCATTTAGTTGCAATAACTACCACTGATGAAAATGGTTTGTTCAATCTCTCGGGATTGCCCTCAGAAGTTATCAGCCCTGGATATGCATCATTGGTAATCCAGACGACTAAGAAAAATTATGTTGGCGATCAAGGAATAAGTTTTACTTGGACAATAAATATTACTGATGATGTTAATATTACTATAATAGAACCATTACCAATAGCTCAACCAATGTTGGGTGTAGGAGTAAATACTACTATTTCCGGTCAAATGGCTTGGGCAAGTAATCCTAAAATAGATCCAACTTTAGTTGATAATTTAGAATTACAACTGAGTTATTCCACTTCACTTGATGGAGATGTCACTATTTCTTCTGAAGTAGGTGCCGGAGGATATTTTGAATTTATTGTTCCAATACAGGATAATGAACCTCTTGGTATTATTACTGCAACTTTGGACTTCTTCGGCTGGCACCAAGATGATTTGAATAACCTATCTTCTCCATTGTATCATGCAAATCCAAAATCAATTGCATTACCACTTAATATCACTCCATCTCCGAATATGTCTATTACTCTAGAGAGTAGTAATTTAAATAATTCAATTATTGATATCAACTCATTTATTTATTTGAATGGAACGGTACTTAGTCGTGGACTCAATCCTAGCCCGGTTAATGGTACATTGTCATTAGATATGCGTAGATCAGACCTAAATGGTCCTTATGTCAACTTAAAGAATTGGATTCTAAATTCTTCATCATGGGTTGGCACCCCTGGTGATTTTGAGATTGAATGGTTTTTCAATGAATCTGAAGTACCAGTACCTGCAGGTCCAGTAGAAGTTAAATTCCAATTCAATGCTGATAATTTATCTGCCTCAGATCAGGAAACATTTACAGATATTTACGGTATTAGGAGTGAAATAAATTTTAATTATACGCTTTCTCCTGATATGCGAGGGACTCCAATTGAAGTCGATGTACTGTTAACAGATCATACGGGAACATCTCTTGCAAGTTTTTCAGGAGACTATAGTTTAGATTTTAATGGCTCTCAAGTATGGAATTTATCAGACCCAATTACTCCAAGATTATCAGTTGAGTGGACGCCATCTTCAGATACCGTCCCTGGTGATTATGCATGGGAATTAAATTACAATGGTTCTACTTGGCTAAAACCTTCAAGTGTTTTAGATCAGATAAGAATCAGAGGTAGGGCTAATGTCACTACAAATATCGGCTCTGAATGGTCACAAGGAGGAGATTTGAGTAATCCTAATTGGATTAGTGGAGTTGCCAGAGATATTATCTTGGGAACAACTATTATTGGTAATAATTCTTCTATTTCACTCACACTACAAGTTCCTTCAGGTTTACCCCCGTCTCCTGATGGTTTCCCTGCCGCACCCATCGTATATGACTTAGCTTTTGGTTGGATAGATGAACAAACTGGTGCCTACAATCTTTCGTTTGTAATGCCCGGGGATGTTCCTTCTGGAGTATACGATTTACGTATAGATCTGGATTTTTCTGCTAATCCTCCTGCTGGTGGGAGATATTATCAAGATAATTCTGTATTATTGGTAAATGCAGGAATACAGTCGGAGTTTTTAGTTACTACTAATGACTCATTTGCAATTGTTGTAGCAGGAGAAAATATTGAATTAAATGCTACTGTTAATGATATTGCAGATTTATCACGCCTCTCAAATATCACTGTAGAAATGTATTTTGATTGGGGCGGACCATTGGAAGATTTGTTAGAAGTTAGCCAATCTAATTCTGATGGTATTGTATCTTTTAACGCACTAATACCTTCAGATACAGTTCCTGGCTATTATGAATTAAGAATTTTTGCTCCAGATGATTTGACAGATAGTTTAGATGATGAGGATGCAGGACGCTGGTTGAACAATGAGACTTTTGTTAATCTCACCGTACAAGTACCAAGCACTATTCAGATAGACTCCATGCCTTCTGAAGTCACCGCATTACAATTTTTTACGGTTTCCGGTATGGTAATGGACTCGGTAGATAACAACAGAACTATACAAGGACCAGTGGATATTGAAATATTTTTCTTAGATGATCCAGAAGAAATTCTAGTTTCNGATTTCACTACAACCAACAATGGAAGCTTCAGTGTTTCAGTACCTACTGATGTTTCTGGNGATGGAATCTCTAGTGGTGTAAAGACGTTAATAGTCAGCGTGGTTAATGACTCAAGCCCTTTTTATCTAACTGGGACCGGAGATGCTAGTATTTTAGTTCGTGGAATATCTAATTTTGTAGATACAAGTCCTCTTATTAATACTGTTGTAGATAGAGGAAATTCAATTTTAGTAGGTGCTACACTTGTTGAATTTAGTGACAATAATAGACCATTAAGCGACTTCACCGTTTCAGTTAAATTTCACGATACATGGTTAGTTGAAAATATAACTGGTGAAGAAGGAAATGTCGATTTCATATTTATAATTCCTAATAATCATCCATTAGGAACGATAAATGTAACATTTTTCTTTAATGGTTCTGGAACATTACATTCAACGACTAAAATAATTAATACAATAACTATCCGTTCTCCAACATTTATGGAAATTTATCCCATACTTGCCAATCCATTCCCGGGAGATTTTTTCAATATCACTGGCTCTCTAACTTCAGACAATGGTTCAGCATTAACCAATAGACAAGGAACTTTGTTAAATCCCACTCTTACCTTTTCAATAGATGGTGACTTTAATGCCTTTACAGTTTCTTCAATAACTATGGATTCTGAAGGCAATTGGTCTGCTGAAATCAGACTAGACCTATCATTCCCCAGGGGTTCACATGAAATCAGTGCACTTTTTACTCCCGGTGTCGGTTATTTCAGTGAAAGCTCAAATAATTCCTTATTTGATAGTAAAGGATATTCTTCACTATCAATTCTTAGCCCCCTAGATCTTGATCCAGATAGTAGGACTACAAGAGGTGAATCACTTTCTATTGACATCTCAATTGTTGATAATTCAGGACTTCCAGTAATTTCTGTACCATTTAATATCAGTATTGAAGATATTGTATTGGCAACAGGTTTTACTGNTTCCAATGGAGAATCATCATCAATTATTTCTATAGATCCCTTTACTTCTCCTGGCCCAATAAAAATAGATGTCTCTTTTAACGGTATTAATGGCACAACAGGACTTCTTGGTGATGAATCTTGGACTAGGGTAATAATATTAGCTCCTACAGTAATAGAGATACTGGAAATTAATGGTTCATTCGTTGCTGGTGAGAAAATAACCTTCGCAGGTACTCTAACAGATGAACATGGCCAAAATTTATTTGAAGGAGAAGATAATTCAGGAGGAATTTTACATCTTCACATTGATGATGTTGATGTTGGACCATTATACACTACACAATCTAATGCAAATACAACTTTCTGGAATATAACTTATGATGTTCCTTCAGATATAAATTATGGTCCACACTCAGCATCTTTAAAATTCCTAGGCGGATTCACATGGGTAGACCCAATGGGACAAGGAGATTCTCTTAATCCTGAATATTATTTGCAATCTTCTGCAGATATCAACTTTAATATTTCTCAATTATCTCAAGTAATAATCACCACTCCAACAACAGAGGTTGATCGTAATGATCTAGTTTTGATNGAAGGTCAATTAACTGACAAAGTAGGTAGAATAATACCTAATAGAAGTTTACAAGTTTTCATGAATGAACAGTTTGTGACAGACTTATCTGTAGATGAAAACGGAGAATTTAATGTTTTCATACCNATACCTCCTGATATGGATTTAGGNCCACAAAATGTCAAAATAATTTTTGCCGGTGAACAATTCATTCTCCCTTCCAATTCTTCTACTATATTTGTAGTTCATGGNCCAGTATTTCCCGTTGTATTTACTCCTNATTCNGCAGCNGTGGGNGACTCTTTANTAATTCAAGGAACTGTAAAAGATAATTTGCAAAACGGTTGGTTGCCTAACCATACTATCGAAATTCTCGTAGATGGTGTTTTGATGGGGATAACTAGTTCTAACTCGACCGGAGAATGGCAGTATTCATGGGTCGTGCCAGAATCTTTGGATATTGGTAATCATACATTGACCGCTCTTTCTCCTGAACAAGGATATCATCGCCAAGGAGTGTCTTACACGAATCTTACAATAGCCTATCATACTGTAATTTCTCTATCTGTAGAATCTGCATCAGTCACAAGAGGCGGCGAATGGGTATTTAATGGAAGATTATATGAGGGAGACACTCCTTATCAACTAGGATTGGATCAAAGAGAAATTACAGTTTTATTAGATGGCGTAGAAATACAGAAATTATTAACAAATGATGATGGTTCTTTCACTTATAACCATTCATTAGGATATCAACTATCTCGAGGAATGCATGATGTCAAATTCTTATTTGAAGGCGAATTGTTTTACTTATCTTCTGACACAAATATTTCTACATTCGTTAGGTCTGATATACAAATAGAAATTTCTCCAATAACACACACAATAATACGTAGNTCAGAAAATCAACCGATAAAAATACAAGGTTTTGTCAGAGAGATTGGAGGCCAGTTTAATGTATTTGAAAATTTAACTCTTGATTTATATTGGGGAGAAAGTAATTTACCATTTAGAAATGATCCATGGGAAAATTCAGGGACATTCAATTTCCANATAATTTCNAGTGCNCGTGAATTTATGAATCCTGGAATCAATAATTTAGAACTTGTAATTCAGTCNGACGACTCTCGTTTCNTGAATGGGGGCGTGATTGATATTGAAGTAAATGTCCTTGTACCAGTTGATTTTGACTTCTCAAATCTTGATTTATCTAACGGCCAGAGAATTTTACAAGGTTCAGTTAATTTAACAGCAAATGATACCGGAGAGCCTTTAGCTGGAATTCCAATGTCTGCTTTATTACTTAATGGTACTACTACTCATTTTTCTTCTACCAAACTAACAGATGTAAATGGTAGATTTAATTATGAATTTAAATCATTAGCACCACTCCCTCCACTATCTGATAAATCATCTTGGGGAGATCTACATGTTCAATTGTCTTCGGATTCAAATTTTATCGACCCTGTCAGCCTCTCCAAATTAAATTTAGAAGGTAATTTAGAGATTACTTACGAAGTAAAATCGGATAATTCCTTTTTCCAGTCAACAGTTTTTGGCCTAGGATTTATTTTATTGGTATCATTATTAGTAAGTATATTTGTTNTTTTGAATCGTCGNAAAATGTCTGAAATGTCTGAAATTGCTGGTATATTCAATTATGCTTCAGAACTTCTTGAAGCAGGTGATGAAGTGAGAGCGGCAATATATGAATGCTATCAGAATCTCTGCGAAGTTTTCATGCGCAGGGGATTCTTACGTCGTGGTTTCGAAACAGTCAGGGAATTTGAATTGGCAATAAGGCTAGCATTGCCTGAAATTAGTGAAAATTCATTGGTTGCTTTAGATAGAATATTTGAAGAAGCTCGTTACTCTAGTCATACTCTGGGGGAAACTGATCGCCAAAATGCTCAACACGCTCTTTCTTTAGTTATCAATGAATTAGAAAATTTACAAGAAGTCCCTAATAGAGATGAAAATTTAGAAGAATTAGAAATTTAATCACTCTAAGTACAATTCCAAGTAATTATTGACCCATCTTCCACTAGATATTTTTTTATTTTTACCTATTTCAAAAGTTTCAATCATGCCTCCGAATATTTCTGGAGATAATATTCTAACTAAATTTTCATTTTCATTTTTACAAGTCTCGACAATGATTTCTGTAGGAAATTCGGTTGCCAAAGGTACTTTAATTTTTGAATCATCTAAAATTCCNCCAATGTCTTTTAAGAATAAATCNAAACTTCTATTTTCTCTTGATGAAATCTTATCTTTCTCAATGGCATCTGATATTTCTGACATCATACTCATGTGACTGATTTTTATTTCATCTAGATGAGGTATGCTAGTTAGAAAATTGTTATGCATTATTTCTGCTGTGACATCTAGTCCAACATTGGATATATCAGGAATTGATTTCTGTTTATTCAAATTATCTTCAATTGATAATTCTAGCCTCATCCACTCCATGTTATCATNCATCCCAAACATCTAACTCGCATTAACCCATTGTTTCATTGTTCTCTTTCGCGGGCTCGGGAAAATGCTCAAAAAATGACGTTGTCCATTTNCCAGTTCTTTCCGGATTACTTACTTCTATAGTCTGTAAAGANCTTGGCATACAAATTTTGTAATTCCTTTGTAAAAGCCTATTCTCNAGAAGCACTACTAATGCCCTATCTTCTCCTTTTCGTATAGGTCTCCCTATAGCCTGCATTAAACTATTTACGGCTGGTTGCGAACTCGAATATCTCCATGCTAATGAATTNCCAAAGCGTTTTTCATAATATTTTTTCAATGCATCTTGTCGAGCACTTGGAGGNGCCAAAGGTAGTCCGACACATATTACGGCTTGGAGTATATTATCCGGATAGTCGACTCCCTCGGAGAACTTACCTCCCAATACTCCCATCAATACTCCTCTCTCTCCATTAGATTCTAGTTCGTAGAGTAACTTTTTACTAGTTTCTATTTCTCTTTTAGACATCGCCCTCTTCTCTTCAATTACTCTAATACTTGGCCACACCTGCGGCAACCAATCTTCTTCTAAAGNTCTAAATTTTTCCATCATGACATAGCTTGGGAAGAATAATGCTACGTTACCTTTTGAATTTTCAATAGTTGAAAAAATATGTTGATTTATCTTGTTCGTATTCGATAAACCTCTAGAAGTAAACTTAGTTGTGACGTCTCTTGCTATTAAAATAGGTCTTCTATTAGATAGAAAATCAGATCTATATTCTTTAGTAATATTTTTCCTATCTTCAGGAATCTGTAATACATCCGAATACATCGAAGGAGGATGCAAAGTTCCAGACATCAGTATAGAACCACTAGTTTGTTCAAATAATGGTCCACTGACTACTCCTGGNTCAAGTAAGAAACTATGAACTCTTATTGGCTGTTCAGTATGTTCTGATTGTTCTCTTCCCCTGGNGGGAATTCTATCAATAACTAAAGCCAATGCTGAATTATCTCTGTACTCTATGCATATTTCCAATAGATATGCTAGTCTAGAACATGCTGTTTCTTCTTCATCTTCNCCAAGTTCTTCTGGCACGATAACATACAATAATTTTATCATCNTCTCCATTATTTCATATTTTTTCGTAAGGCCTGCATCAAGTGATTCCATTAAACTTTCATTAATTTTATTTAAAAACTCATTTGTTTCTATTTTCATATCTTTCTTATCGCCTAATTCCCTTTCCTTTGTATCATACCACTTTTTCATTTCTTTCTTAAGTTTGTCCAATTGTCTTTTTAGTGTCCTAATACCTTCTAATTCTCCAAAATCGAATGTATTGTCTATGTCAGATTCATTAATCTCTTTTTCTTTGTTCCCTAAATACTCGTTAGTCTCATCGTAAGCGTGTTGAAATGCTAAAGGTTGTAGGAATGTTTCTAGACCATTTCTGACTCTATCGGGNAAATTATGTGCNTCATCGACTATTAGAATAGAATTAGATAACTCTATTCCCATCGATGAGAGAGAAGATTTCATTACATTTTCAATAAATACGTGGTTATAATCGCATACTATTACATCAGCATCTTTGGCAGAAATTCTTGCAGATGCCCATGCACAGATTTCTTCATCTCTACTCAATCTAATGACATCTTCAACATGCATTGGTTGTTCGAGTATCTTATTTACAAGTTTCATTCTATTACTTCTTCTTGCCNTTTCTTCAATTCCATCTTCACAGCTACATTCTCCAGTTATTGNATTAACATCGTTGCACATACTTTCTCTACCAATCATATCTGTCAATTTTATCTGTAATTCATTACTCACCTTTTGATTAATTTTTTTTATTGTATCTACTACTATTTTGTGCTGTGATTGNCTTCCTGTTAGAAATAATATTTTCTTCCCATTTGTAGATTTATTCTTTATTTTAAGTGCTGCTGCGAGGGATGCAGCGGTTTTCCCAATTCCTGTGGGGGCNGAAGCAATNAGAAATCCATTNTCTTCAAGTACATNTATCGAGTCTAGTAACATCTCTTTTTGAGAATCTCGTAAATNTTTATGAGCAAAGAATTCACATGCAGATGCCAAATCTTCCCCGCTCATAGAATGCATCTGAAAATAGAACGACCAAGAAGATTGGCTTTGTATTANTGAAAAATTAACCATTCTGAGTTAATTCGTGGGGCCTCGTGTGTGTGGCACGAGGCGGTGTGTGTAGAATTGTATTTACNGATTCCTCTCNGAAAATTTTGATCTTCTTGATAATCCATTAAANATTCTTGTGTTTGTATATTCTATTCCTCTTGGNAATCTAGGGGCNTCTTTNGCATTATAACCTACTGCGTTGGAGAGCCTTGCTCTATGTGCAACTCCTCTGAATCCTCTTGTGAATTTATTTACTGAATTAGGAGTGTTGGCGAGGGGGTTTGTAGGCCCCCCCGCATTTTTTGTGTGCATCCCATCCTCGCCCATTCTCTCACCTATTGAGCGTTTGATTCGCTATCATATCTTATCTGAATTTCTTTCATTCTAGAAGAAAGTAATCTATCTACAGTTTCACCTTCAATAGTTTCACGCCTAATTAATTCCCTAGCTCCTTGTTTTAANACAGATTCTGGCGATTCACCATGTATTTTACAGAAATCTTTCATTCTAACTGACAAATCTGGACCTAGATTGACTTCTACTATATTTCCTAAGGAAGGTGAAGGATTTGTAACATATCTTTTTATCGCTTCTCTTATTACATCAGATCTATTTCTNGTACCTTCTAAACCAATTCTTTGATCTAACTCTAGCAGGAAATCTTCGGGTATCCTTAGCGATACCATCGGACTGTTACCTGACATACGAGCGGACTTCATTGACTATGCCAAAAAGCATAATGGATATAAATGTAATGCAATTGAAATGCAATTGAANTACAAATGATAGTAAATTTAAATTTGATATTATCATNTTGAGTTTATTTGAAATGGAGAGGCTACCTGCCAAATATGGGAGAGAGTTTTTTATGAAAATCATAAATGATACTATTCATGGGCAATTCAAACTTAATGGCGTNTGCCAAGAATTGCTCAAAACACCAGAAATGAATAAACTTAGCCATATAAAACAATTAGGATTAGCACATTTAGTTTTTCCAGGAGCTCATCATACGCGTTTTGAACATTCTCTGGGAGTTTCTCATGTAGCCGGTATGATGGCTGATCAATTAGAATTGGATAGTCATGAGAAGTTAACGGTACAAGTAGCAGGTATGCTACATGATGTTGGACATGGGCCATATTCACATACATTAGAACACATATTACANGAAAGAGGAGGATTAGATCATATGTCTATCACAGANGGNATTATTTTGGGAAATTACGATATAATTAGNGACAGTGAATCTNCTATTCAAAATGAAAGAATTCTTATTCCAGATATCCTTGAAAAAAATAATCTCGATCCTAAAGAAGTAGCNAATCTAATTAGGGGGCCAAATGCAGGCGGAACTGAAAGATCATTGCTTTCGTGGTCCGAAGGTCAAGAAGATTTCACTCATACTGACAATACTCTTGCGCACTTAGTACACGGGCCAGTAGATTGTGATCAAATAGATTATTTATTACGTGATTCTCACTTTACCGGCGTAAAACATGGAGTGATAGATCACAGAAGATTGATATCAAGTATGACTAGGAGAGGAGGAGATATATCAATTAAAGAAGGTGGTTTAACTTCACTAGAGGGCATGCTGATGGCTCGAGGGTTAATGTATAGCTCGGTCTATTTCCATAGAGTTACTAGAGTTACTGAAGTAATGCTATCAAGTGCTGTTGAAAGGAGTATAGATAATCTTCCAGAATCAGTTGAAATGCAAAGATTTGTTGATTCTGAGGTGTGGAGCGCTCTAAATGAAGCAAATAATTATTCTAGGGATATTATTAGGCGTTTTAAATATCGAAATTTAATGAAAGTGTGTATTAGTAGAAGGCGACAAGATCTTTCCGAAGATCAAGTATCTAGATTAGTTGAAATGGCTAATGATTCTTCCAAAAGACGCATTTTTGAAGATGATATTGCTCACAGGGCAGGGCTATCTCCGGGATATGTCTCTATTGATATGCCAAGTGTGAAACTTCTTCTTTCAGAGCCTAGAATGTCTAAAGTTGACATAAAGATAGTTGGAGATGATGGAAAAATACGTTGGTTTAGGGAACATACTCCTATTGCAGAAGCTTTGCGTAATCGTCAAGTAAGCCAATCAGCAGTTTATGTCATGACAATACCTAGCCATAAAGAAATAGTTTCTAATTTAATTAAAAGCCATCTGTTTAATTCTTAGTAACTCAAATTACAATAGACATGCCACTAATTGAGGGACATTATTCAAAAGGAGTAGTTTAGTCGGAGGGCCATTCGGTTACAGGAAAAGTAACTGTTCAAACCCTGGTGAATCCCATGGACGATACAATGAAATCAGTATATGAAGATGTAATGACAAGAGACCCAAATCAACCTGAGTTCCATCAGGCTGTTGAAGAAGTACTGGATAGCCTATCTCCAGTAATTAAGCAACATCCAGAATATTTGCCTGTTGTCAAAGCAATGGTTGAGGCGGAGAGAATCATCCAATTCAGAGTTCCTTGGTATGATGATGCAGGTAATTTACATGTAAATAGAGGTTTCAGAATACAAATGAATAGTGCAATAGGGCCTTACAAAGGAGGACTGAGGTTCCATCCATCTGTCAACCAATCAATACTCAAATTTCTTGCATTTGAGCAAGTCTTCAAGAATAGTCTTACTGGATTGCCTATGGGAGGAGGAAAAGGTGGTTCAGATTTTAATCCCAAAGGTAAAACAGATTCTGAAGTAATGCGATTCTGTCAGTCTTTTATGATGGAATTGTGGAGACATATAGGGCATAACCTTGACGTTCCAGCAGGAGATATAGGTGTTGGAGGGAGAGAAATTGGTTATTTGTTTGGAATGTATAAAAAATTAGCTAACGAATTCACTGGAATATTAACTGGTAAAGGGCCTTCATATGGCGGTTCTCTAATTAGACCAGAGGCCACAGGATATGGCTTAGTTTATTTTGCAAAAGAAATGTTAGCAACACAAAATAAATCATTCGAAGGCGCATCATGTAGTATCAGCGGTAGTGGAAATGTAGCCCAATTTGCAGCTGAAAAAGTCCTTGATTTAGGAGGCAAAGTTGTTACTATGTCCGATTCTTCAGGGTGGATTCATGATCCATCTGGAATTGACAGAGAGAAATTAAAATGGATAATGGACCTAAAAAATAACAGACGTGGAAGAATTAGTGAATATGCAGAAAATTTTGACGGTGTCGTTTTTACAAAATCAGAACCTGAACCCGCTTCCAATGGTATTTGGGGCGTCGATGTAGATGTTGCTCTACCATGTGCAACTCAAAATGAAATTAATGCCAAAGAAGCAGAAATGCTTGTTTCAAATAGTGTGATTGCAGTAGCCGAAGGTGCTAATATGCCCTGTACTCCCGAAGCAGTAGAAGTGTTCCATAAAAATGGCATACTTTTCGCTCCTGGAAAAGCATCTAATGCAGGAGGTGTTGCTACTTCTGGATTAGAAATGTCTCAGAATAGTCTTAGGTTGTCATGGACTCGTGAAGAAGTAGACGAGAGACTTCACTCAATAATGGTTAATATACACCAAAACGCATTCGAAACAGCAGCCAAATACGGTATGCCAGGAAACTATGTTGCAGGGGCCAATATTGCTGGTTTCCTTAAAGTAGCTGAAGCAATGACTGCCCAAGGATTGATTTAAACTTAGGACAAATCATCTAATTTGATTATTTGACTACATCCTCAACTATAGTTTCTTGATCTAAATTTGCTCTATTTACAAGAACATAGCCTATAGAAATTATCCCCATGATCATGACAATAATTATTGGTATGACATATGACAAACCCTCGTCTTCTTCGTTTATCTGCCAATTTACTGTTTCACTTGTAATATTGCCTCCTCCAAAAGCGTATTCATCTACTATCTGCATTGGAGTCAATATAATACATTTTAATTCCTCAGTTCCCGATTTACTATTCCTCCAATCAAATACTATTTCTCCCACTTCTCCTGCCTCAACTAAAGCATCCGGATAATTGTTCGTTTCTGCACTTTCGCCTGTACTA
>NHGE01000055.1 GCA_002172375.1 Euryarchaeota archaeon TMED129
TTAGATGCGCCAGCCGATAATATGCAATCACAGGCTGCTGAGGCCAAAGTAACGGATTCTAGAAGAGAAAGTCCATTACCCAAAGAAATTGCCAAAGCAGCTGCAGCTGCATCGTGAAGGCCTATTTGCTGTTCTGGCGAGGTAGCGTTACAAGGGAAATAGACATTATCATCTTTGGAATAAAGAGTAATACCTTCTATTCCTCCAAGAACTAGAAGAGAGCCCCACCCATAATTGTCAATTAAATGATGAGCAGTTTCTTTACTATCTTTAAGATCTAAACGGCGTTTGAGTAATGCCAAACCTCTAATCTCAAACAACACTATTGTGGCTCCCCTACTTTTCTCTAGACCTGTTAACTTAGGATCTAAAATGATTGGAATTTCTTTACTTTTTGCTTTATCGATCAATTTTATAGCTCCTTCAGAGGAAACAACGCCTTTATCATAGTCTGAAATAACTAATACACAACTTTCCTCAAGCGACTTCAATGCTTCAGAAACTAGGCTTGAACTAATTTCTGGAGAAAGAGGATTTAGAGATCCTCTATCTGCTTGTAATAAAATTTGACTATTTTTTAACAGACTTTCACGACTTCCATAAAATCTAATCTTAGTTAGAGTTTTGTGATTATCAATTTTAATAATATTTGATATATCTACTCCAGTATCAGAAAGTTTACTTAATATCGACGAACCTTCTGAGTCTTTACCGACACACGAAAAAAAGTCCACAGGCATTCCAAGAGAATTCAAACTGAGTGCAATATGAGCAGCAGCACCAGGAGATTCTTCTGAATCAGTAATTTTTAGCACTGGCACAGGTGCCGTAGAAGTAAGATTATTCGCAAAGCCATGATGATACCTGTCTAGCATGATATCACCAATCAAAGTTACTCGAGAATGATTGGTATTATCAAGTAAATTACCTAATTTTTTTAGTGTTTTAGATTTTAGATTATCGTCCGCATCCATTATTGTCAGATGTGCGTTGAAGTCATTACCAAAGATATTTGCGGAAACCGACGGTATGAAATCATGAACATATACCGGAAATCATGAACTCGGATAGGGGAGGGTGGGAATATAGAGGTTCAGCATCTAACCGTTTATGGCATAAATCTGCTTTAGGTAAGGTAATTTCTGAAGATTGCTTACACTTAACTGATGCAGAAGTAATTTTTTGTCATGAACATAGGAATATTGAATTGCCACATGAAGATTGGATGATTCAATGTATGAAAAGAAACCCTAAGATATTAGACGAGTATACAATTCTAGAATCATTGAGAAAACCAGGCAATAAAATAATGATTGCTGTGAACTCTGAGAGTTTTAATTTAAGTGAAGAAAGAGAAACTTGGGGACTTAGGTGGCCTTCCGATACTCATCCAAGAGATAGTAAACCCATATCTGAGATAAGGTGGTTTCATTCATCAGAAAAATTAGATTTTGAAGAATTATTAAACTGGACTACTAATGTAAAAGATAAAAAAAGAATTGCTGAAGTATTAATAATTGATAATGAATTATCTGTTGTGACATATCATATTGAGATAATCAATCCGAAGGGCATATTAGATGTTCCAACAAAAAAAGACTACATTGACATATCTAATATAGAGGGAAAAATTAGACTCAGTAATGGCAATATATTTATTCCTAATAATTACGATTGGAAACATGAAAATATTGGAATTCCACATACCAATGGTAGAATAATCGATGCAGACATCGAAAATATCATTGGACATAAAACAAATGGAAGTGAGATGGATATGAGTATTTCTGAAAAGATAGTATTGGATTTGCTAGAAAGAGGGCTTCATCCAAGGCCGGGGTTTAAATATGGCTCTAAATGGAGATGTTATGAGACTAATATAGAAGAAGATCATGCACCATGGCTAGTAGTTCATCCCGATAATGGGCCAGAAAATTGGGAAGAAGCTTGTTTAATTTCAAGATTAGCATCTGGAGTTAATAAAAAATGGTTATTTCCAATAATAAATGAAAAGTGGTATTATTTATCAATAACTAGGCCACCTGCTGATTCAAGGTGGAATAATCCCATCAGAAGATGATTGTACCTTATTTTTACGAATGTTAGTCAATATTGATAATGCTGATAAGAAACATATTATTAGTATTCCATTAGATGGTTGTGAAATCCAAGGAANGAAACCNTCNCCTATAAATGGNGATTCAGCCTGTAGAATAATAGGNATTCTTTCTTCGATTGAATTTGAATCTGTTAATATCAATTCTCCTTTAGCAATCATGCCTTGTTTTAATAGTCCATTTGGAGAAATTGCAATAATTATGGGATCTCCTGGAGAAACCACTCCTTGAGTAACAGGATTTGAAATCCTACTAATGGCACCTGAAACTGAAATTGAATAAGTTCTTGAACCGTTGCCTAAGAAATCTGGATAAAGATAAATATCAGAGTCTTCTTCCCATGAAATAATTTTTTCAAGGGTATCATTACTTATTTTGTGTCCAACTTTGATCCAATCCAAATCTATATCTAAAGAGTTANAATTTTTACAACCAATTTGCCCTTTTAGATGGCCTTTAGTGTTTGAAATTGAAGAAGAATTAATGATTTCGATGTAGGAAGTACCTGGGTCAATACTTATCTCCTTGATTATAGAAACTCCTTGATAGTTAAAATTCATTAATAATTCACATGCTTCTAAAGCATCTACCTTTGCATAAGATTTTTCACCTTCTAAAAGAATCATTGGCCCTCTAGGAGTGAGGATTTTTAAATTTTCAATAGCCTCATTTTCAAATGATATTGTTGCATTATTCCATGAATCATCGTCATTAATATTAACATTTGAAACATGTGCGGTCCATGTAACTAAGCGTCCTCGGTTATCGCGTATTTGGATACCAAGGTTACCAAACTTATCATCTAAATTGAATAAATCACCAAGTTCTCCAGAGTTTCTTCCCCTCATAAGAGCATCATTACCATCCGCTTCAATAATTTTTACCCAAGCNAATTCAGGATCGATATTAACTAGATTNTTTTCCAAATTTCCATTATTTTTATCCTGATGTTCTACTAAAATACCTGACCCGGGAAGAGCAGAATCAAAACCACCAGATCTTAATGATATTCGTATAATTTCATTNGGAGCGATTTCTATTGCTAATGATTTTCCTCCTAGCGATATAGGTTTTANTGTGAAAGAATTATCATCTGGAATGATGTTTAAAGANCTATCAGAGCCTATTAATTCCATTGTAGAGGAACTAGGTAATGCTGGTATTTTTCCATCTCCATTCCAATTGCCACTAGCCATTATATCCCAATCNCCTAGACCGTTCCAGTTAGAGCTAGGAGAATCACTATGAACATCATATAAATCNACTGCCCCCATTTGGTGAAGCATTTCATGCATAAGAGTACCTAATCCGGAAGAAAGTGATACTATTGTATAATGTTCAATGGACCATTTAGAAATTTCTATTGGATCATCTAGGCCAGAAAAATGACTCCAAATAGAAGAAGATTGTCCATTAGACTCTTGAGCATCACCAGAATGTAAGACAAGTAATCTATCTACAATACCATCANTATTGAAATCCCATTTTGATAAATCATTATCCTTTAAAAGAGATGTGACAGAATTTGTAACTAAATCTTGTACTCCATTTTCTGAGCCTGCATCTCTGCCTTCTGATGAGTCTTGGCCCCAAAAAGAATCTGATTTGGGCGAGTTCCATGTTTCTTCTATAATTGTCACATTTAAATTAGAATTATTGTTTAATGATTTGATATAGTCTTCAGCAGAATATGTATCTTCAAATAATTTTTTGGCTACATCTGAATCAAATGGTTTATTGGGAAANGAAATTTTCAAGACTAGCCACTCTTCATTATCTTGTAATTCAACAAGATTATAATTAGAATTATGATTATGNCTTCTTTCCAAAGCATTATCGATATATTCAGGATTGCTATATGACAATAATCCAAGTAAAATAAGTAACAATGCCATGACTGCTCTAACCTTACTCATATACTGTCGAAGCATAATTGGGATTTTAATTAGATGTAAAGATGTATCTTATGAATATGAATCTTTTAAAGAATTCAACTTCCAAATATTATCATCAGAATATTCTGAATCGAGCCATTCTAAACCCTTTATATCACAATTGTTGTTCTGCAGAGAATTACGAAAACTTACTGGAGTCGGNGAACTATCGCAGCCAGTTATTATTAGGCTGGAAATATTGGAATTAATTACTAAATCCACTAGAGAATCTTGTTCATCAGGATAAAGGCATAATGCTTGACAAGTAGGAATGGCAACTCCAACGGGTTTGAATTTATCCGGGACTTTGGGGCATACTCCTTCACAATTACAATCAACTACAGCAATACGNTTTACTTTTCCATTACTAGAAATAATGTCTTCTACATGAAAAGAACGTANTCCTAATGGCGAAGAAGGTATAGTTCTCGAAATAATATCAGATAAATAAATAACCAATAGAGCAGTAATTATCCGTAATCCGTCAAACTCATTAGGCAATGAAAGAATAATTAAGCTACTAGAAAAGGCGATGATTTTTAATTTCATATTTGAATTTTGACTGTCAAATATCCCAATTAGTCTTGCTAAACCTAATGAAATAGTAGTTAAAGAAAAAATGATAAGAAGCCATGAAAAGCCTAATGTTAATTTAAAAATAGCTGATGCATCATAACGGTTACCTACTCCTTCTATTGATCCAAATCTCTCAAAGGAGGAAAGAAAGTTTGGTAAAAAGAAAACCCATACTATGATTAATACAGTGGGAATTATAAATAAATTAAATATTAGTAATGAGGAAAACCAATTTTTTTCTTTTGGTAATAATCCAATACTAGTGAATTTGAGTAGTGAATAAGAAAGAAAAGGCATAGTAGATATGATNGATAACAAGAATACCATTGACCATTGTATTTCTATCCAGTCATATGGACCGTATATTGAGAGATCTAAGNAATTGTCTCCCAATGGAATACTAAATAACCATCTTGATATNAAATCCTCCACAAAAAAAGACCAAAGGAAAGAAAAAAATACAAAAAATACTANATGAAATTTAATTATATTAAGNAGTTCGAATAGGTGTGATGAAATAGGTAAATTGATATCTTTGGAAACTGAAGATACCATATCACAAAATGTCCTTAACTTTAGGTTCTGAATTAGCAGCTAGTATGGTNCTATATACGCCATATGCGAACCAAGCACTGATGAAATAGAAGCATCCAATGATAAANACAGTAAGATCTGTGACTTCTGCATCTGGGCCAACTATAGATGGAGGAGGGAACTGTATAATGGCATCATTAACTGTCCAACTAAATGCCATATAGAAGGAAATAATACAGCCAATTGATCTGCGTATTGCTTGTGGGACGGCTAATTCTCTGGCCAGATATTCTGGACCTTCACCGAAGCGCCTTTCTAAAATTTCTCTTTGAAAAACTCCGCCCACAATCAATGCAACTAGACTGGTCCAGAAAAATAAATTACCTTGTTTAAACAATTTATGAGATAGTTTATCTTGACGTTCTTTCTCTAATTGTTCATCTGTAACTTCTAAAACAAACAGNGAATCATAATCTCCTACAGAAATAGTTCTAGTTTGCAAGGTTGAGTCGGATTCTGTAGTAGTTATCGTACCAGGTTCGTTAATTGAAAATGATACAAGATTCCAATAGTCATTTTCNTCGGGTATCCCTCCACCATCTACAGAATTACCTGCTAACCAGAAGTTAACTTGGCCAACATTCTCTGAAGGGGCAGTCCATCTAAAATCCCATACTCCATCAGAATCCGTNTCTGAATGAGANATGTCATCAGGACGNTCTTTTGCTTGCATGATATNTTGATCATCTGACCAAGAAAATACCCCTACAGCATCTGAAGATAATAAAAATCCTGCTTTGACATTACCATCTCCTCCTGAGAGAGTTAGTGAATCTGCAACTGTGACTGTTAGATTATATGTTTCTGATAATTCATACATAATTGGTACACCTGTTATCATAACAACTGCTCTAGGGGATGAATCGCCATTATTATGGCAATTACAGCCGTATTTTACAGTTAGTTCTTCATCCGAATTTAATGCTGAAGGCCCATCACTTAAGCCAAATACTGGTACAATAAGTAAACCAACAACAAATAAAGCGATACCAAATCGAGGAATGATCTTGTTCATGGGCATCACCTATTTCATTTTCGGAGGTAGGAGTCTCATAACCGTTACCCGTAAGATGCCTCCAAAATACCTAATATTCAAATTTCCTTTATTGCAGAATTGAGACTATTCATCATAACCTTTCCATCACCGAATAACATCATTGTCTTATCTTCATAAAATAAATCATTGTCAACTCCAGCATATCCTACTGATAAACTTCTTTTTATTATAACAACCGATCTAGCCTTATCAGCATCTATTATTGGCATCCCTGCCAATGGTCCTTCGCCACTTCTTGCAGCTGGATTACATGTATCATTAGCACCAATAATTACAGCCATGTCACATTCAGAAAATTCTTGATTAATTTCGTCCATTTCAATTAATTGATCATATGGGACGTTTGCTTCAGCAAGTAATACATTCATATGACCAGGCATTCGTCCTGCTACAGGATGAATAGCAAACTTCACTTCAGTGTCGAATTTCTCTTTTAATAGGTCTGAAAATTCTTTAACTTGGTGTTGGCATTGACTGACTGCCATTCCATAACCTGGAACTATGATTACTTTCTGTGCACCATCCACCATCATTGCAACTTCTTCAGCATCTGCACCAACTTTTGTCCTAGTTAAGGTCTCTTTTTCAGATCCTCCAAATGACTTGAAAAGAACATCTGTGAGTGTTCTATTCATTGCTTTACACATAATAAATGTCAGAATTAATCCTGAAGCACCTACCAAAGATCCGGCTACTATCAAAACACTATTTGATATTATAAATCCTGTAAAGGCAGCCGCAATTCCGGAAAGAGAATTCAGTAAAGAAACTACTACAGGCATATCTGCACCTCCTATTGGAAGTACTAGTATTACTCCCAGAATACAAGAAATAATGATGATTGCCCACAAAAATGTGACGTTAGTAGGATCGTTGAGTGAGAGATAAATGAATGATAAGACAGATAAAAATAATATTGTTTTTACAGAATTTAGCCAACTTGGGCCCCATGTAGGAGTTCTGAACCATTTACCAAATAGAGTCACGCCTCCTTTAAGTTTGTACATAGCGAGTATTGAACCCGTTAATGTCATCCAACCTACCAAAGCAGATAATCCAGCTGCTACATAAATAACTGTCAAATCCAAACCAGTTGGAACTTCATTTGATTCATAGATATACCTCCAACTTTCAGATAAAGCAACCAAGGCAGAAGCTGCTCCTCCAAAGCCATTGAAAAGAGCAACTAATTCAGGCATTCCAGTCATTTCCACTCTTGCAGCCATAATATAACCAATTATTGAACCAATTAATAACCCAGATATTATTAGTTCCCAACCTATTATTCCTTGTCCGACCAAATTCATTTCAAATACCGTGGTGATAATCGCAACTGCCATTCCTGTAGCGCCGAGTTTGTTTCCACGGGGAGCAGTTTTTGGGTGTCCGAGATTCTTAAGGCCGAAAATAAATAATGATGCAGAGATAAGATATCCCAGAGAAATCCAGTCTTCCAACATACTTAATTCCCCTTCTTTTTACCTGCAATCATATTCAGCATTCTGTTGGTTACAGCAAAACCTCCAATGACATTTATCATTGCTAGGATAATTGCAATGAAGGCCAAAATTCCCGATGTTTCTGTCTCCATACCACTAAAAATTACATTAGCGCCAATTAATGCTCCAACGACACTGATTCCAGATATTGCATTAGCACCACTCATTAAAGGTGTATGTAACATAGCAGGAACTTTGGTAATTAGTTCAAATCCGAGGAAGATTGCTAAAACGAACAATGTGATTGATCCAATCAGTAACTCAGGAGTCATTAGATTATACCTCCTAATTTAGATTGTTTTGTATGAATTTGTCCATCTTGACAAATAAGTACTCCGCCCATTCCAGAAATATAGAAGTCAGAACCTTCAGGAGCACCTACTAAAATATCATCTTCTTCAGAAATTACTAATTCACCTTCTCTAAAAATAGATGTAATAAAATTAGTTAAATTATTTGAGTAAAGCATGCTTGCAGAATTTGCTAGGGTTCCGGGTAAATTAGGAGTCCCCACCACTACAACGCCATTTTTTGTTGTAATTATTTTTCCTACTTCAGTAACTTCACAATTACCTCCAACATCGGCATTCATGTCCACCACAACAGCTCCAGATTTGAATTTTGATATGGCATCCTCAGGCACTGTTATCGGCGCGGGTCGACCAAAAATTCTTGCCGTAGTGACGATTATGTCTGCATCGGATGCAACATCACATACAGTGTCATTTACTTTCTGAATAAATTCTGGAGTGAGTGGTTTTGCATAACCTGATTCATCCTCAAAATCATCCATTCCTTCAACTTCAATAAAACGCCCACCTACAGATTCGATTTGCTCAGCAGCTGATTTACGAACATCTGAAGCATAAACAACTGCCCCNAGTCTTTTTGCAGTGGCGATGGCTTGTAATCCTGCTACTCCACTGCCCATTATTACTACTTTAGCCGGCCTTATAGTTCCTGCAGAAGTAGTCATCATAGGTATTCCTTTAGGAACATATGAAGCACCTAATAAAACAGCCTTGTAACCTGCTAAATTATCTTGACTAGAATTGACATCCATAGATTGTGCACGAGAAAGACGCCGAGGTATCATATCCATAGAAAAAAGAGTTATTTTCTTTTCTAATGCATTTTTAATTTTCTCTGGATGCCGGAATGGGTCAGCAACACATGCTAAAATCATGCCTGGCCTAAGATCNTCCTTTCCTAACATATTAATCGTGATTAATATATCTGATGACATTGCTTCAGATCTAGAACTTAATATAGCACCGGCATCAGAATATTCCTTATCTAGNTAATTCGCTTTTATCCCTGCTCCCTTTTCAAAAATNACTTTGAAGCCTACTTTTGTAAGTTTTTTAACAGAATTAGGTACAATAGCTACTCTATTTTCCTCTTCAGGTTCCGATAAAACTCCAATACGCATTTGAAAAAACCTCTCAATAGCTAGTCACGGTGACTTAGTATATCTTAATCGAAAAGAATTCACTTATTGAAACCGCCGGCGAGTAGTTTTCAAACAGGAAAAAAATTAGGTAAAAAGTATTTGATAACCAATGGAGAAAACGACGACGTCACATATTGCATGAGATAGCCAACATACCCATATTGAACGATACTGTAAGTATAACCAAGACCAAATTGCAGCAGCGGATAATAGGCCGAAAGATGCAATAATTGTTTGCCACCATATGAATCCGAAGAAATGAAGTGCCAAGGAATGATGTAATGTAAACATTAGAGCTGAAAAAAATATTGCATAAGAATCGTTACCAAATAATACACTTGCTTTAGTTGTGATAAACCAACGAAAAACATATTCTTCCAATAAACTATTGATAAAAATCCAATAAATCATTCCCATTAGATAAAGATTAACATTGGATAGTCCTTTTGAGTTAAGAGTGTCAATCATTTCTTCTAAATTAATAGAATCTTCGAAAACAATCCATGTCAGTATAATTATTATCGACATAATTAGGCCAGTCGCAGTGCCCATTTCCAATCCCTTCCTAGAAGGTAATTCTCTCGAAAAAATATTTTTTTCCACATAAAAAAACCAAACAGTAGGAATTATGAATATCCATAATTTACATATAACAAAAAATATTTGAGAATGGAGTTCATTTTCAATTATTTTAATGCCAAATATAACTGATATAGATGGAATAAAACCAACTAATAAGATTGGAAGAAGGGATTTGTATCGTTCCTCCATAAAATCTGAGATAAATAACTACTAAAAAACATTTTACCGTCATTAATTCTAACGTATGACTACCAAAGGCTAAGTCCTATGTATGAATCGGGGAGTTTGAAACTACCATGGCGAGAGGATCAAGAAAAGTAGCAGTAATTGGAGCAGGGAATGTAGGAGCGACATGTGCTTTTGTACTTGCTGAGAGAAAAATTGGAGAAATAATACTTTTAGATATATTTGAGGGATTTGCAAAGGGTAAAGCACTTGATATGAGTCAAGGAGGTAAAGTTCTCAATTATGATGGAAAAATTACTGGAACCAAAGATTATGCAGATATAGCAGGTTCTGACGTTGTAGTTGTTACTTCTGGTTTTCCAAGGCAACCAGGAATGAGCAGAGAAGACTTGATTGGGAAAAATGCAGAAATAGTTTCACAAGTCGGTAAAGGAATTAAAGAATACGCTCCAGAATCAATAATTATCATGGTAACTAATCCCCTCGATTTGATGACTTATCACATGCAGAAAGTAACAGGTTTTCCCGAAAATAGAGTAATAGGTCAGGCCGGAATATTAGATTCNGCAAGNATGACTCATTTTGTTGCTGAAGCAATAGGTTGCAGTAATGAGGATGTACAAGCAATGGTTCTTGGCGGACACGGAGACACAATGGTTCCTCTGCCAAGATATACTACTGTAGGAGGCATTCCAATAACACAACTATTGAGTAATGAGAAAATTGAGGCGATTAGTTCTAGAACTGCAAGTGGAGGAGGAGAGATAGTAAAATTACTTGAAAAGGGGAGTGCTTTCTATGCGCCTGGAAGTGCAGCGGCTATTATGGCAGAGTCAGTGCTTAATGATAGAAGAAGATTATTGCCTTGTAGTGCATATTTGAATGGAGAATATGGTATGAAAGACATATATATTGGCGTCCCAATTATATTAGGTAAGAATGGAGTTGAGGAGATAATAAANCTCAATNTAGAANAGCATGAATTAGAAAAATTGCAAAAATCGGGTTCTTTTTACAGAGAACAATTAGAGACTATCTTGGGATATTGATATTTAGTGAGAAACATGGAANCAGATTACAAGTATGTTTATCTGGAACATGATGGAAAAATATTGTTAGTAGATCAGAATGGAAATGGCCCAATGCTGCCTAAAATGGGTAGAACTAAGATTCAAGATGAGGAATTTATACTAAGACTACCTACGTTAAAAGAAATTGAAAAGATGGAAATTAAGTGGACTCTGAAAAGAATAAATGAAATAATATTGGGGAATGAAAAATTCACTATATCGGTTGGNGAGCCAAATATTGATTGGCCAGAANATTGGGCATGGAAAGATAGTGTGATTAGTGATAATTCTATAGAGCCGATTGTTAGGGAATGTGTTTATCGGACCATCCATAGAATAGTTAGTAAAGTAATCATAATTAATGATAATAAGGTATTAATGGCAAAGGTCTCAAGAGGATTCTTCAAAGGTCATTGGACTTTACCTGGAGGTTTTGTTAATTATGATGAACACCCAAGAACTGGTGCAGAAAGAGAAGTTTTAGAAGAATTAGGAATTAGAATAAAAATACCAGATAGGAAAGGAGAATTAGGAAAAATAAGAAATGGCGATGATGGCCTATTTATCCAGCATGAGATATTTAATGAACAAGGAATTAGTTGGGTTTCCTTCACTTATAAGTGTAATATTAACAAAGAAATTGAAAAATTTAATTTGAAAAAAGATGAGATAGATGAGGTTAAATGGTTCAGTATTGATGAAGCAAAAAGTGTTTCCGTGTCGCCTTTCGATATAAATGCCATAAATGCATTAGTAAAAGAAAAATAGAGTATGGGAACCGAATATCAAGCGGACGAAAACATAACTAAACAATCCACCCGGACATATCCGGCCCCCGGATTTTTGTCCGGGCAAACTGACGTGACAATGCATCATCCTTAAGTCCTATCAATAAGACCTGAAGTTATTGATTTACAAAAAGTAAGATTATGATAGATATTATAATTATCCAAATCAATGGTTTGATACTAGTAGCAAAACCAATAAAAAATGAGACCACCGAACTTGTTTTGCCCATAATATCAGAGATGGGTATTAGACTTGAATAGTTCTATAGAAAAATTGCGTGGTTACGCTTGGGACTTACCTTCTGGTACAATTGTAGAGAAGAAATACAAATTGTGGTGGGCCTGCCTGGATTTGAACCAGAGTCTGTTCGTCCCAAACGAACAAGCATAGACCAGACTAACCCACAGGCCCGGGTGTTCATTCCAAAAGCCATTATGTCATGAAGGTTACTAGAGCCAAGTCCATTGATTAACNCCAGANCGAATAATATAACCTTCTGANTCAGAAGCTTGAATTAGATTTTCANNATNAATATNNCNTACAGAATTNTCTTCTAANGCTTTGATTAAATTATTCATAGTTAAGATGCCATTTTCATTAGTAGCACTTTTCATTATTATCTTTAATTTAGAAGTATCATCATCTTCTGGATAAAATCTCTTTTTTCTCTTTTCTATGTCCTTAAGTTTTGAATTTATTATTTTTTTAATATCCTCAGGCGCNTTAGCAGAAGAAACTGCGGAATGTAATTCGATAGGAGAGGAAAAACTTTTACAAATGATATATTCATTCATTCCACCACATCTTGAACATGAAATATGAGATCCTTTCTTGACGCCAAAATGGTTGCCACAATCGCATTTAATCATAATCCAAACTGAAGTCACAATTATCTCAAAATAACATAGTTCAATAATTTGTCTGAATAATGTACAGAAAGAGACTGTATTATTGAACTATGAACGTTTCCGAAATATAATATGATACCGAGCAGAGTTGTTGTTGGTAGTATCATATCAGCGACTTTGATGATATTGTCCATTTACAATTTCACAATAGATAATTTTTCTTCAACTAAAGCATGGAGTTATCTTTTATTGACTCCTTGGCCACTTGTATTTGCATTATCTCCAAAAATATATTTAAAAAATANAATTAAAGAAGAATATGATTGGGAAGAAGANTCAGACGAAGTAAATATTGAGAGCAAAGACCCAATAGANTCAGGTTATGATATACCCATATTATAATCAAGATAGTCTAAGTGTTTCTAAATTATTGGGTGCATAAGTTTGGACTTTAAATTTCTCTCTTAAACCCTGTCTGAATGCATTACATGTTTGAGGATCTCCATGATGGCAAATTATTTTTCTAGGAGTTGGATGAAGGGCCGCTACATAATCCATGAGTTGGTTTCTATCTGAATGNCCACTAAAACCATCAATTATGACCATGTTACAATTTACTTCTATCATCAATGTTTGNCCTCTATCCATCAAAGGAACTTGNGCATGCCCATCTTGTAATCTACGACCTAAAGTTCCNGATGCTTGATAGCCAACAAAACATAAAGTATTACCAGGTTCAGGTGCCCAATGCTTGAAATATTCTACAATTGGCCCTCCTGTCATCATACCACTAGTTGCTAAAACAATACAAGAATTGGTATCTAACAAAATAGATTCTCNCTGTTTATGTGATTCTACTTGTTTAAACCAAGGAGAATTAAAAGGATTGTGTTCTCCTCCTTTTAGCAATTGTTTTCTTAATTCTCTGTTTAGAAAATTTGGGTGACTAGAGTGTATAGCAGTTGCTTCTGAAATCATCCCATCAAGCCATACTGTGACTGGTTTTACCTTTCCTGATTTGAATAATTCATCTATAGCAATCATCACTTCTTGAGAACGTCCAACTGCAAATACTGGGCTAAATATCTTACCTCCTCTNTTAAGAGTATCAATGATTAGATCTTGTAATTCATGACTGGCTTGTTGCCTAGTCGGTTGAATATTCTGGGGCCCGCCATATGTAGATTCGATTACTAGAGTGTCCACTTTAGGGAAACGTACAGTAGCAGCATCAAAAAGCCATGATTTTTCATATTTTATGTCTCCCGAAAACAATAACTTATGTTCCGAATTTCCCTCTCCTATTTGGGCATAAACACTTGATGACCCCAGAATATGGCCTGCATTCTCCAAGGTTATTTTGACATCAGGAGCGATATCAGTTTTATCTCCCCAATCAATGTCAACTGTATGCTTTATACACTCTTGTATGTCAGCTTTTGAGTATGGAGGATCATTACCTTCTGCTTGTGCTACTTTAATATAATCAATTTGTAATAAAGTCATCAAGTCCCTAGTTGGAGGAGTACAATAAACAGGACCCCTATATCCATATTTGAATAAGACGGGTAACATACCAATATGATCAACGTGGGCATGTGTTATTACTATGGCATCTAAATTATCCAGTGGCAGTAATTCTGGTGCTGAGAAAAATGGTTGTGTTTCGTCCCTATTAGTAGTTGGTTTTGCACCACAATCAATTAATATTTTTGACTCATTGGTCGTNACCAAATGCATAGCCCTACCTACTTCTCTGTACGAACCAAGAGCGGTTACTCTTACCCATGGAACGCCTGGCCTTTTTGGNCGATAAATTCTGGTACCAAATTTACGTAGGAGNGATTTTCTATCATCGGCCATCTCTTTACGGTANCGCCTGATATCATGTTGAGTTCGACTTGCAATTGCAGGTGCACGAACTACTTTCACTAGCCAACCTATTTCATCCCTAAGTGACTGTATATTGATTCCTTTTGGACCTACTGCAGTAGAAGGNTCATCGCATTCAAGAATAACTTCTGATAGAGCAGGATCTAACCAAGTNTTAATTACTCCAACCTCTGAAGGTATAAATTTTGTAATTGCNTGATGTATTGCTGACTCNTCACATAATATGCTTGGATGAGGGCGTATTACTACTCGACGTTTGATTGATTTTGCGATTTGAACAGTTAAACTATCTCCACTGCCGATAAATGCAGAAGGTTGTTTCGTTATTATTGATATTGAACCGGCTTCCAAATCGACATCATATTCGATATCATTTGGTATTATCTTACTTATTCTTTTTTTTATCTCTGTTAATGACAAACGCATAAATAATCCTCTGGATACATCCCAATATTGATGTGCATTCAAATTTGCACTGAGGGAGGAATGTGATTAAAGAGAGGAAATAAGATTAGTTAATTCTTCTTCAGATAGTAATTGGAATCCTTCATTTGGAGTTATGACGGCCAAATCCATGCCATTTCCACTTGCTGCGTCTCTTTGGGCAGATGCCAATAAAGATTTGGCTGCCACTTTAAGTGCTTGATCACGTGTCATATNATCTTTATATTGATCTTCAAGAACACCATACATGAAAGGACTTCCAGAACCAGTTGCACAATAAACATCAGGAATAGAACCGCCTGCAGAATCTATGCTATATACGCTAGGGCCGCTATCATCGATACCTACAATAAGTAATTGTACATGATGAGGCCTACCTACTAGGATATTGGCAGTTAAAGTTGCAGCACCCTTTACTGTCATTGGAGAATCNCGTTTCAATTCATATAACTTTAATTCTGAAGCTANNGTTCTTGATAGAGATTGGGCATGACCAACTAAACCTGCTGTTGTAAGAGCGATATGTTCAGATATTTTGAAGACTTTTTGGACACTTTTATTGGCTATNAAATGACCCATTGTAGCCCTGTGATCTGCTCCAACGACTACTCCTCCATCGAATGTTATTCCGATAGTACTAGTGCCAGTTTTAATCACTTGAGAAGTTNTNTCCATNAAAATCACCCGCCGTGGAAGAGTTCCCAGCAAACCTTACTGAAATCCGNCCCCTTATGAATGCGACGGGAGAACTAAGTCATAAAATATAAAACATTGGTGAAACGAAAATACAACTTTGCTAACATAGAAGAAGTCAAGGGCATGAAATAAGTCGGGACTACATGGGCAGAGGGGAAGAAGAGCCTCGATGGATAGAAATGTCAGAAATATCTAATTCCAATGAAGGAGGAATTACTCCGGGCGAAAAATACCACGACTTAGGTACAAAATATCCTGATGCCCCTATACCAAGAGAAAAGGATGATGTAATTATAAGGAGAGCTGTATTAAAAGATTTAACCGGTGTTTCAACTATATTGAATTGGATNTCAGATGGNGATTTAGTAATTATAGAAATGTCTGAATTAATGAAAAGAGAAACAGAATTGCATGCAGCAATAAATAAAATCAAGGATTTTGTAGAATTAGATATACACGGAAGTGTATTACAATTAGGAAAAACTAGACTTCTAATACTTCCTCCNACATTTGAAACTACTGAAGAAAAATATGCTTAGAATAACGAAGGTTAAATTATGGAAAGTATTATTGATCAATCCTGTCCAATTTGTAACTCATTGGATGGATTGAAATTATTTGTCCATATTTCTGAAATTCCTTATTTTGGAGAGCATACACAAATGACTATGATGTGTGACTCATGTGGATGGAAAAATACTGATTTTATTCCTGCTGAAGGGAAGAAAGCTGGAAGTTGGACAATGAAAGTAAAAACTATTGAACATATGAAAGTAAGAGTTGTTAGATCATCATCATGCACAGTCAGAATTGAAGAAATTGGATTGGAGGTTGAACCTGGTGGAAATTCTAGTGGATATATAACAAATATAGAAGGAGTATTGAATAGATTCCACGATATAGTTGAGATGATATTAAGACAGGCTAGAAGAGATAACGAAGAAAATGTAGAAAAATGCTTATTACTACTAGAAGAAATAAATGAAATCAAAAAAGGGAATAAAGAAGTAGAGATTATCTTACTGGATCCAATGGGTCATAGTCAAATTTTACATGATGATGCAGTATCTAGAGAATTGGCGGAAGAAGAAATTGCAGAGTTATCAGTCGGCATTAGTATTCCTGTTTTTGATATTAATTCTGACAATAATCTCCAAGAATGAATTAATATGAGTCATTAGCAAGGAATTCATCTATTCTACCTGACCATTCATCTCTTTTTTCGGATAAATCATTCAACCATATTGTAGCCTTATCAATGCATATTTGTTTCATTTCACCAGCTAAAATTTTACCATTTTCATAACCTTTTCGTATTTCTTCCAACTCTTTATCATCTGTCGCAAAGAAAAATTCAAGATATTGAAATGCAACATCTTTTGAACAGTCTCCGCCCAANCTTCTGTGTTCTTCAACAGTNGCTTGACCNCCACTATGCGCTCTTTTCACTTTCTTTGACATTTCATCAATAGAGTCNTCCATAAAAATCGTTGTCTCGGGTTTTGAAGAAGACATCTTGTCACCAGTCATGCCAACAGCAAAGCGATGGTATGTAGAACAAGGAGGCATTAATCCCATTCCGCCTAAATCACGTTCAAGTTTCAATAATTCATTCCTTAATACAAATTTTTCTCTTGATGTTGCCCCAGGTATCTCTATTGTACCGTGTTTTGGATTAGGGAATATATCTGCAAAACCAAGCTGTGAAATTATACTCTTTATTTTATCGAATATAATATTTCTATTTTCACTTATCAGTGCGCCATTCGAGGAAATTCCTAATGCCTCAGAATTGTCATCTTGAATTGAAAGTGCAACATTTAATCCTCCCTTCTTCCTATTCTTAATATTGAACCAATTTGTTTTACTTGCTAAACCTCTAGTTAATCTCAAATGTGGGTCTTGATCAACACCAACAGGGACAACAATAGGCCGTAAACCACCAAATTCTTCTAATTGAGGATGTAATATATCGCCGGCCTGAATAAGGGGTGCTTGTACGTGTGCTAGATTTGTTTCACCTTGAAAGCCATAAATTGATTCAAATTCTGACAAATTAGTTTTTCTCCCTAATGTAAAAGCTAATCTCTGTACTTGAGGTCTTTTACTTTGAAAATAGACATTTGTAGAATTAGGATTTAATCCTAAAGCGGCATAATTAATGATATATTCTTCTATTGCAGTTTGTCGGCCTTCAGTTAAGGATTTAGATCGTGTAGCTAATGCTTCTAAATCTGCAACTGCTACATTAACATCTCCGCCATGTTCTTGAAACCATTTTACTTGTTCAATTACCATGCTATGGCCAAGATGCATTTTTCCACTTGGCATCAAACCGGTCAATACTCCAAAATTGGTTTTATTTTTTATTGAGTTTAGAATTATATCAAGATCTCTATGAGCAAATATGATACCTCTACGATGAAGAGCATTAGGGTTAGGTATTGAAGATAAATCCAATGGCTCTAAACCGAATTTCTGAATCAATCTTTGATAATCAGTAGATTGTTGTGATGACCAAGGATCTATCCGATAGTCCTCTCCCATGGCATCGGGTTTACTATGTACCCAATCAAACCATCGATGATGTAAGTAAATAAATACCGTTAAATCAATAACCGTATTCATTATGAGAATTGATATGGCAATCATCCATTGTTTAGGTGCAGGACTAGTTGGATCTTATGTAGCGAAGAAATTATCAGATAAAGGGCATGAAGTTCATGCTCATGATTTAATTACAGGAGACATATTTATGGAATATCCGGAAATAATTATCCATAAGGGAAATGTATTAGAAAGTTGTAAAAAAATAGAAAAATTTGGTGATTTCGATATTGTTGTTAACATGCTTCCAGGTGAAATAGGACATTCTATTATGAAAATTCTTTATTCTCAAGGAATTAATATAGTAGATTTAAGTTTTAGTGAAATTACNCCAGATTCATTATCAAGAGAAAAAGGAGGAGAAAATACAACTATCTTNTGGGATGTAGGGATAGCACCGGGATTATCCAATATGTTACTTTCATTAGCGGTTGAAGAATTGGGCTATTTGGAAAATGGAGAGATACGAGTAGGAGGGAATCCTTCTGAGAAAGATGGTGTTTGGAACTATGTTGCACCTTTTTCGCCTAAAGATGTAATAGCAGAGTATACTAGGCCGGCTAGAGTATTGAGGGAAAATGAGGTTGTCACCTTAGAAGCGTTAACAGAAAGACATATCATAACTGTTCCCGGAAGAGGAGAAATGGAGGCATTTCTTACAGATGGTTTACGTAGTGTACTTTATTCTATTCCTGCATCTACTTTATCAGAATATACAGTTAGATGGCCTGGACATATACAGAAATTTATTGATGAAAGAGATACAAAAAAATTAAATTACGAACAACTAATAAAAGAATGGAGATATAGTTCTGAAATGTCAGAATTCACGTGGTTAGAAGTAGTGGCGTATGATAAAAATGGAGAAGGNATACGTTGGACTGTTTCNGATGCAGGTGGTTNTGATGGNCATTCAATGGCAAGATGTACGGGATTAGTTACAGTATTTTGCATAGAGGAATGGTTAGCTAATCCTAANATGTTAAAAGCAGGAATTCATGCTCCAGAAGTTTTAGAAAATAAAGTAATTGAAAGTATTATCTCTAAATTAAAAGAAGAAGATATAGAAATAATTAAAGAAAAAATATATCATCCTGTGTAGTCAATAATTTCTTTGGCATCCATAGATATTAGCCACCTAATAGCCAATGGAGTGGCAATTAAAGTCCCTATAGCTATGAAAATTATTGGCCAATTAAAATTTGGTTCTGCTCCCCTCTCTATCAACCATGTGAATAGTACAGGAGATTCAAGAAAATCTGATGCCCATTCTCGCATATTAGTGACATGGTGACCTACAACTGTAACTGAATGATGTAAATCATTGAAGGTGTAGATAGGGTTATTTTGTAAAGTATAATTAGTGCTATTTTGCATTACTANGGAAAGATTTTCTCCTGAATTCAGAGTAACTATGAACCCTCCACTGTGATTTCGCCATCCAATTTTTAAATTTTGGTCAGTTGGGACTAATTGGGGGAAATTATTACCTTTAGAATCTTTAACAGAAATAATTGAATTATCAGTTTTGATGTGTATACTTCCTGGTACATTCCATGAATTATTGNGATTATTTGGTAATGTTATGTAGAGTATATTGTCAACATTAGATAGTTCTATATTTTCACTAGATAATTTATGATTATGCCACTCTCCCCATGTAGTATACCAAAGAGATTCATTATTTTCTAACCAGTTCAATAACGTTTTATCTTCCCTTATNCTAAGATCGTGTATCCTTGCAATCCAATAAATACTTACAAGAGAGTCCTTTGGAGAATCGGCGATTAGAGAAATATTGGCAACGTTTTTCTCCATGCTTCCTCCATTTCTCTCTACGGCNAATAAATCAGGCGGATTATTAGTAACTTTATCGCCTATTATTTTAAAACCGGAATCAATCAAATTTGAAGTTAGTTTTTCATTGACATCTCCTGGAGGTGTACCGAAGGAAATCGGATTTACNCCCCATCGAGATGCATTTGTATTTGACATAACATAATCCTTACACTCCTCAATTAATGATACATCTTCATTTANATCTTTATTCTCAAAACCNTGACAACCGAATTCATCNCCTATTGATAATCTATCCGGGCCGATTAGATTTTTTATCCATCCATCTGATTCCCATTCAGCCGTAACTATTGGGGATAATGTAGGTATAGTAAAAATAATAATCATAACAAAACTTACGGCAGTAGTCTTGTCCATGATACTCGGAAATAAGACCATGATATGAGTACTTGCCAAATTTAGTAAAGGCTAAACAAGAAAGACATTACGGNAAAACCATGGAGAGTGGTTTGGAAGAGAAACTCAAAGAATTCTCTGAACTGATAAAAATAGAAGGTACTGGAGAGGATTTTAAAACACCAATTTTCTATAAGTTTTTAGTTAAATACATACGTATAATTGGACGTAGTTTGACTAGAGTAAATTATACTGGAATAGAAAAGGTTCCAAAAAAAGGACCTGTGATCGTCATAGGAAATCATATCTCAAATATCGANCCTATCGTCAAAATAATGGGAATAGGTAGGCCNGTCCATTATTTGGCTAAAGAAGGNCATTTTACTAAAGANCCGAATCGTACAATAATGAGAGCAACAGGACAGATTGAAACATTCAGAGATACTGGTGCAAGAGATGCATTGGCAAGGGCTGCTGATGTNTTGAATTCAGGNTTATGTTTNGGTTTATTCCCAGAAGGAACAAGATCTAGAAATGGTGAAGCNCCATTTTTACAGAAAGGTAAAACTGGNGTNGCTAGATTATCGGCTAGTTTTCCAGATGTCCCTGTATTNCCAATGGCGNTAATTGGTACTAGAGAAGTTATGAAACCCGGAGATAATGCAATTAGATTTTGGAAAGAAATTAATGTTAACATAGATGATCCAATAACTTTTAATCAATGGTTATTGAATAAGGGTGGTGGAAACATGGATAATAATAAGATAAAAGAAATGATAAAACTTAATCCTGCAGATAGAGAAGTGGAAATGAAGAAAATTTACAGAAAATTTACAGATCAAGTAATGAAGAATCTAGAAGATTTGGGCGCTCCTTGACTATACTTTCCGTAGCGTTGAAGGACTGACTGCCATTACGGCAATAATATGGAGCAGTACTTGGAGTTTCTCAGAAGAATTCTGGAAGAAGGGCAAGAAAAAACTGACAGAACCGGAACTGGTACTAAATCTGTATTTGGTCATCAAATGAGATTTGATTTGACTGAAAGTTTTCCTGCCATTACAACAAAAAAAATTCATTGGCCGAGTGTNATTCATGAGTTATTATGGATTTTATCTGGCGATACAAATATAAGTTATCTCAAAGAAAACGGNGTTAAGATATGGAACGAATGGGCAGATTCTGATGGCAACTTAGGNCCAGTATANGGAGAACAATGGAGAAAATGGAAAACTAAAAATGGAAATGCCATTGACCAAATTAAACAAGCAATTGATATGATTAAACAAAATCCGGATAGTAGGAGAATTATAGTTTCTGCTTGGAATGTNGGTGAGTTAGAAGAAATGGCATTGATGCCGTGTCATGCCTTTTTCCAGTTCTATGTCAATAATGGTCAATTNTCNTGTCAATTATATCAAAGGAGTGCGGATGCTTTTCTTGGAGTTCCATTTAATATTTCTTCATACAGCCTNCTTACATGTATGATTGCTCANGTTTGTGATCTTNAGCCAGGAGAATTTATTTGGACAGGAGGAGATTGTCATCTGTACCTTAATCATTTAGAGCAAGCNGAACTACAAATAAGTAGAAAAACNTTAGATCTTCCAAAATTAATATTGAATAATAAGATTAAAGATATTGATGATTTTAGTTATGAAGATATCTCCATAGANGGATATCAACATCATCCTCACATATCAGCGCCAATATCTATTTGAGGATTGAAAATGCTTATTGCGATGATAGTAGCGATGGATAAAGAAGGATATATAGGACACAAAGGAGAATTGCCATGGAGATTGTCGACCGATATTAAAAGATTCAAAAAAATAACAGAAGCTGAAGGGAATAACGCAGTAATAATGGGCAGGAAAACTTGGGATAGTTTGCCTAAAAAATATAAACCTTTATCGGGAAGATTGAATATTGTAATGTCGAGAAATTCAGAATGGAGGGCTGAAGGTGCTTCAAATGCACTTTATCCCGGTAGGGCAATTGAAATTGCATATTCAGAGGGTTGTGAAGAGTGTTGGATAATTGGAGGTTCAAAGATTTATGAATTATTTCTTGATAGAGTAGAAGAGTTACATATTACGGAAGTGAACACTCAAAAAAGTGGAGAAATTAAATTCCCAAAATGGAAAAAAGAAGAATGGACACAAGAAATTATTGAAAGCAAAACGAAGAATGAATATGATGAATATGATACCATGTATTCGATATGGACTAAAAAATAAATTTAGTCTTCATATTCAGTGACTCGAATTCCTAAATCAGTCATTATTGACTTTCTTTTCATTATTACATTCATCTTATTATGGAATTCTTTTTCTAAATCGATTTCTAATGCTAATGCATGACCCATGATAAGAATCAATAAATCTGATAATTCTTCAGAAATATCTTTTTTTGGTTTTCCTTTTGTTATTGCTGCAGAAAATTCCCCTAATTCTTCAACAGTCAAAGCTACTCTATACCCCATGTCATGACCTTTATTATCAGACTTTGAAAACTCATGTTTATTATGGAAAAATGCTACTCTAGACATCATGGAAGTCCATAGTCCGTCAGGGGAAACAAATTTTTCAGATGATAACCAATCTTCAACACTCAAAGGCCTACGCATATGCCTGTGACAGCAATCAAGTCAACAAAGTTATCTCAAGTAGAATAATTGTTAACTAAAGAATTTATACAATCGATAATTATATTCTCCATACTGGAAGAAACATTTGTTACTTCTTCATGATTTATGGGTATTTCTGAGCCTCTTGGATTCCTACCAGCCGCCCAATTAGAAGAACATACTAATGATACGTGAGGAATAGATAATTCCGAAATTAACCTCGACTCTGGCCCTAAGGTCATATTAACTACCTCTGCACCTAATTTTTCCAAGGCATTTATTTCCGCAGGACTTTCAAATTGTGGGCCACTGCATTGTGCAACAACTACATTTTCTACATTAATGCCTTGTTTTTCGTCTAAAATTTTTGAAATTATCGTAACTGCCCTAGAATCAAAAAGAGATGTTCTATCAGAATGGAGAGCAATGATGTCATGAAATGACCATGAATAATCAGCAAAATCAATTATATCTGAAGTTATTGCGATATTCCCCGGCCTAATTGCAGAAGAAATGGAGCCAACAGAATTTATACTTACTATAATGTCAGGAGAGGTGCTTGCAACAGCATATATGTTTCCTCTATGTTCAATTGAATGAGGAGGAGTAACCTGATCATTACTCGAATGATGACGATGTAAAAATGATATCTGAAAATCATTTTCTGAAATTAATATCAATGGAATATTGCCCCATTCAGTTTCACATCGAAGGTTAACTAACGATGAATTGAAAAAGTCAGAACATAGAATTGGTAGATTGGTCATACCAGTACCGTAAATTACAGAGATGCGAACCATGTTGTTCCACTTGCTAACCCAAATAAAAGGAATTAGGTATCACTCATTTAATCTGGCTATTAAGTCAGCCTTTTTGCCAGATACAGGTTTTCCAGCCTCTTTTAATAATTCTTTTAACTCGGCAACTGTCATAGAGTCGTAATCAACATTATTCTCTGATGATTTTTCAGTAATTTCTTCAATATCTGAAGTTTCTTCAACATCATTATCTTCTTCATCCTCAGAAGATTCATCAGCCAATTCTGAAATTTCTGCACCTGCTTCTGCTGCAACTAGAACATCATTTTCTTGCTCGACTACTTTCTCCTTTGATTTTTCTAACTCATGGATTTCGTCTAATGTTGGCCCTTCATCTACAAAAACGCCTGTTTGAAGCAATTGAACTCTTCTGAAAAGAAGATTTTTTACTGGCTGAATTTTGGTTACCTCATCTTTAATTGTATTTTCTAATGTTCCATCAAATAATGATTTTTGAATATCTAGCCATGTTGAACTAGCTCCAACTCGTAATATGACATTTCTTGCTATAGTGCGCATTTGTTGCTTTTGACTAGCTTTTATTCTAGCACGTGATATAATTAATGGTTTAAATCTGATATAAAAACCATCTTTAGATACTAAATCTACTGTATCATCAATTTTTCCTCTTTCTCTACGAACTAATCTTCGGACATGATCTTTCATCAAGTCATATCCAATAAATTCAGTTAATGCATCTTTGTTAACTACCTCTGTGACATTGAATCTGATTTTAACATGCATTTTAGAAAAATCACCATCAAGTTCATTTTGCATTAACTCATAATGTCGGCCTAAAACTAAGGAGTCATCTTCTGCCAAAGTTTCACCAATTACTTTGAACGACCAAGGATTTCTAGGAGCTCTAATTGTATACCAACGTTTTGCTTTCCATT
>NHGE01000056.1 GCA_002172375.1 Euryarchaeota archaeon TMED129
CTGATAACGGAGAGGTTTTTGTCATACACCGTGCTCCCCTTTCAACACATGAGAGATTTGTAGCCTTTCTAACTGAACATTGGGTCGGTAACTTCCCTACTTGGTTAGCTCCAATCCAAGTACAAATAATTACTATTTCTGAGAAACATAAAGAGTATGCAAAAATAGCGGCAGAGAAAATGAAAGAAATCGGAATAAGGGTTAAAATTGACGATTCAGATAATACTATTGGGAAAAAAATTAGGATACACAGAAAAATGCGTCCTGCTTACATGGCAATTATTGGAGATGATGAGACTGCAAATTTGACAATTTCTGTAAGGGCAAGGAATGGGACGCAAAAAAATGGAATTCCTCTTGAAGAATTTATCCGAGATATAGAAAGAGAGATAAATAATCGTGATACTATCTTAGGCATAGTTCCAGTAGAATAATGGTGTAAATATGATTGTTAATATTGCTGGATATAGATTTGTAGATATTAATAATACCGAAGAAATGAAAAATATATTTTTAGAAAAATGTCTAGATTTAAAATTAAAAGGAACAATTTATTTTAGTAGAAACGGAATTAACTTCTTCGTAGCAGGAACTCAAGAAATGATTGACAAATACATCGAATTTATGGAGCTTGATGAACGTTTAGTAGGAATTTCACTGAAAATAAGTTATACAGAATATCAACCATTTCGAAGGATGATTGTTAAGAAAAAGAAAGAAATTATTGCATTAGGATTGGATGAAGTTAGGCCAGCAGAACACACAAGTCCATCAATTAATCCAAAAGAGTTGAAGAAATGGTTAGATGAAGAAAGAGACATACTTCTACTTGATACAAGAAATGATTATGAATTAAGAATTGGTACTTTTGAAAAGGCCGTAGATTTAGATATCAAAACCTTCAGACAGTTTCCCGCTGCTATAGAAAATCTAAATATCAACAAAGATAAAACAGTGGTAATGTTTTGTACTGGAGGAATACGTTGCGAAAAGGCATCAGTTGTAATGGAAAATCAAGGTTGGAATAATGTGTACCAATTAGAAGGAGGTGTGCTAAATTATTTTGAAGAAGTTGGAGGAGAACATTGGAATGGAGATTGTTTTGTGTTCGATCAAAGAGTAGCATTGAATTCTGAATTGATGGAGACCGGAATAGAAATGTGTTTTATATGCAGAGAACCTTTATCCGAAGAAGAACAAAAATCTGAAGAATATAAAATTATGGAATATTGTCCATATTGTATAAATAAAAATAAGAAATGATTAAGAGTATTTATTTGGATTGTTTATTTGGAAAATACAAGATATGGCAGATGAAGCAGGTATTGAGAATTTTTCTCAGGAAGAGATTATCGAATCTATGCTTGTTTCGGCACGTTCAATAATTAGAACTTGTATGGAAATAAGGAATCATGAAGATGTAGTTATTATTACTGATACGCATACATCTGAAATAGGTAGAGCGTTATATGAAGCAGCGGCTGAAGTAACTGATAGAGTACTCTTGATGATGATTCCGCCTGCTTTCAAGCCTGGAAATGAACCTCCTAGCCCAGTAGGAGATTTGATGAGAAAGTCTAGAGTTGTCCTAATAGCGACCAAGGAGTCATTAACACATACAAAGGCAAGAATTAATGCTTCCAAGGCTGGAGTCAGAATAGCATCCATGCCAGGAATAAGTAAAGAGGCCTTTGTCCTTGGAGGGATGACTGCGGATTATAATGCCCTTCAAGTAGAAATTTCAGGTATGAATAATATTTTTAGGAGAAGGAGAGAAGTCCATGTCACGTCTCCTTCAGGCACTGATGTAACATTTACTACTGGTTCTAGGTGGATTTTAGAAGATAATGGGATTTGCAATAGGCCTGGACAAGTTACAAATCTACCTGCTGGAAGAATATTTACAATGCCAAAAGAAGGTTCTACTAATGGGAAAATAGTGTTTGATGGGTCGTGGGAAGGGAAATTATTACCAAAAAGGGTTGAGATGGAAATAGTAAATGGAAGAGTTACTGAAATATCAGGATACGCGGGCGTTGAGGAGATAATTGAAAGTTTTAATATCCCTCCTCATAGTAAAAGAGTCCTAGATTTGCAATTAAATAAGACCGTAGCAGAATTTGGATTTGGAATGAATTCGAGAGCCAAAGTTATTGGGAATGTATTAGAAGATCAGGTAGTTAGAGGAAATTCATATTTCNGTTTTGGAGACAATACAGCATTAGGTGGAAATTCAAATACAGGCATACAAAAGAGAGGTGTTATGAATAAAACAAGTGTTACTCTAGAAGATGTTGATTTAGTTTTAGATGGAAAAATAGTCGCACGTAGAAGGAAATAATGAGATATATGACTGCTATATTATGGTGTAATGGAGAAATTCCATCGGATGATCTAATAAAAAGAGTTTTGACAGAAGGAAAAGAAGTTTTTGGAGTAGATGGAGGTGCAGAAATAGCAATATCGGCAGGCATCAAAGTTCAGAAAGTATTAGGGGATTTTGATTCGATAAATATTGATAAATGGAGAGGTGAGAGAGAATATTTACCTGATCAGAATATTAGTGATTTTGGCAAATCAATAAAATACCTAATAAAAAAAGAATACACAGAAATAGAAGTCTTAGGAATTGAGGGAGGAAGTCCAGAACATTTTCTTGGCGTATGGGCAGTTTTGGCTGAAATTGAAGATAGTGTAAAAATAATACTTCATCATGAAAAAAGAACTACCTATAGAATTCATCCTGACTATGATGATACTGAAATATTTGTCGAAGATGGAAAGGAATTCTCTATTTTTGCTCTCACGCCTTGTAATAATATAACACTCACTGGTGCAAAATGGAATATGGATAACGAAAAATTATCTTTATCTAGCAGAGGTTTGCATAATCAAGGAACTGGGAAAAGTATCTCAATAAAGGCTGATGGAATAGTGGTTTTGATAATTTAATAGATTTATTAATCACTTTTAGGATTCATAGAAAGCATCATTGCAATAGGTTTTGTACGAGGGTCGCTTTCNAAAGCTCGCTTCATTATTACAGCGAGNGGGACTCCTAATATCATACCCATAACGCCCCAAGCCCAACCCCAGAAGGCTACCAAAAGAAGTAATACTATTGGAGAAATNTCCAAACGCTTTCCTGCTATTTGAGGTTCAATAACTCCTCCCCACAATTGTTGATTTGCAATTAATAATATNATCAACAGCACTGCAGAAGAAGGTGAAAGTATAATCAGACCCAGTATAATTGGGAATAGAAGTGATATTAATGCACCGACATATGGTATGAAATCCATCATGAAAGTTATGCAGGCCCATAAAAACCAGCCTGGAATNCCGAAAAGNTACAAAATAATNGCGGCCAAGACTGCTTGTCCAAATGCTACTGAAGCCCTGGTAACAACGTAGACATTGATGCCTTTCGAGGAAGATGAAGCTAATGCAATGATTCTATCTACATCTGCTGGATAAGCTGCTTTGATACGCTTAGGGAGTGTTTCTGCTTCTAATATGATAAATAGTAAAAATATCAATACAGTAACCATNCCTGCTGTAAAACTTGCTAAAGATCCAACAAGGCCTGTAGCGAATGATTCAATTTTCTCAACAGTAATCAAACCAGTAACTTCGGACGTATCAAAGGAAAAGCCCAAAATTGTTGCATTATCTTCAAACCAGAGAAGTTTATTTTGTAGTTTCTCTGAAAGTGAAGGAACTTCTTCTGTAAAAGATTGTAAATTTGAAAAAAGGATATTTGAAGCTACGAATAAGAAAGCCATTATGATTCCAACTAGTGCCCCGTAGGCTAAAAAAGGATGTCTACCTAACTTTTTCTCTAACCATTCAGCAGGAGGNCGGATTAAGAAGAATAGTAATATAGCAACTACCAATGGTTGTAATATAGATTTTAAATGTACAATTGCCAGTACTGCAATTAAAAGTAAAATTGCTATATTAGAAGCTGTATTAAATTTTAGTTTAGCCAATTTCACATCTCCTCCCATCTTATTCTCAAGTCGGGGAGAATGGTTTCACCATCAAGTTTTTCGCCTGCAGACCTCTAAATAACAATACTTTGATACAAATTCAAAAAATCAACTGCATTTTGTTTGAAAGTGAATTTTTCAGANACTAAATTACGCCCTGCTCTACCTTTTTCCANTAATTTAGATTTATTATTCAATTCTGATAAAATCGTTTCTGACATTGAGTCAATATCTCCCATAGTAAATAATGCTCCAACAGAATTGTCAACCATTTCAGGAAGTGGNCCATGATTAACAGTAACAACAGGAGTTCCAGAAGCCATTGCTTCCAGCGGGATAAGACCCTGTCCCTCATAATAAGAAGGATAAACGACAATATCAGAGACACGGTACAATAATGCTAATTCATCAAATTTCATACTCGATTCAATAAATACTGATCCTTCTAATCCCAGTCTCTTTGCTTGTTTTAATAATCTAGATCGGAGTTGNCCNCTCCCAACTATGACCAAAATTGCATTTGGAGATTCTTGCTTAACCTTNGCAAACGATTGAAGTAGTACACCAAAACCCTTTCTAGCTGCTAAACGGCCAACTGCAAGTAACAAATACGATTCTTCCTTGACATTAAATCTGGAACGGACTTCAGAATAAAGGATGAAATCGTCTTCATCATCCTGTCTTAATGGGAGAAACATTTCGGTATCTACTCCCCAATGAATTACTTTACAATTCCAATCATTTGGAGCAGAATATCGATTTAGGAAATCTGTCCTAGTAGCATTCGAGTTAGCAACGCATACATCAGAATAATTGATTGCAAAATTTTCAAATTTAGCATATCTTTTTGCCGTAAATCTCATAGTAAGATCATTTGGGTTTGCCCATACTGCAGATTCTTTATATTTTGATGCAATAAAAAGACCATCTCGCTCTCCAAGCCAAGAGCCGTGGAGGGAAGAAATTACTGGAGCTATTTCTTTCTTACATTTTTCAAATTGTTTTTCATCCCATGAAATCATAGGGCAGTGTAAATGGACAACATCAACTGGATGAATATCATGAATTTTTTTCAGTTTTCTTAGAGCATACTTCCCATAAGAACGCGTGAACTCCATTGGTATTTTTTTCCAAGGAACTGTAAAAACTTGTACACCATTTATTTCAGGTGGTTTATCCATCCCTTTACGCGTAATTACAGATATTTTATGCCCCATTCCAGCCAGAGCAGCAGATAAATGATACACTGTAGAGCCCATTCCNCCCCATCTAGGAGGGTATTCAGCAGATAACATTGCGATATGCATAGGAGGCCCTCCTGTAGTGCTAGACTGTTTTCTTTCAAGATAATGTTGGTGATTTAGCAATAGTATCATTCAAAATAGATATCTTCCTCGCNTAGCCAGTAATATGTCAGANACATTGCCCGTTCACGTCACTGTAGTTATCCCTACNCGAAATGAAGAAGCTGCAATTGTAGATACGATAAGGTCTGTTCCAAATGATGGATGGTGTGACAAACTAGACTTCTTAATCATAGATGGCAATTCAACTGATGCCACTAGAGAATTGGCTGAAAAGGAAGGTGCTACAGTTTATCTTGAGAAAAGAAAAGGGTATGGTCGTGCTTATAAGACTGGTTTTTCAATAGCGCCAGGTGAAATCATAGTTACAATGGATGCTGATTGTACATATCCAGGAGAAGAAGTTCCAGGATTAGTGGGCAGGTTGCTAAATGAAGATTTAGACTGGATTACTTGTGATCGTCTAACAAAGGCTGAAGAAGGAGCAATGTCAGGAATGCATGGCTTTGGAAATTGGACATTATCGNCAACTGCTAGGATGCTATTTTGGTATGGAATAAAAGATTCTCAAAGTGGNATGTGGGTATTTAGAAAATCAATTTTNGATAATGAGAAAGTCAGACCTATGCACGATGGCATGCCTTTATCTCAGGAATTTAAAATTAGAGCTAGGCGATATCTATCTTCNGACAAAACTATGGAAATTAGTGTCCCTTACAGAGTTAGAGTNGGAGATGCTGAGATTAATACATGGGGCGANGGATTACTAAACTTACGAAGATTATTCTGGTTAAGATTTGGATTATTCAGTAAAAGTACNCCTTGGGGAATAGAAGAAAATTAATNTTCTTTNTTGTCAAATTCTTCATCTAATTCTCTTGGAACAAATGCTGACCAAGATTCAATTAATTCGATATCTTTAGCAATTTGAATACGCCTGTTGTTCACATAAGTTATTCCTAATAGGGAAAATAATATCATTAAAATTATTAAAAGTGGAAATCCAGCACTAAATAGCCAATCTAATGTGTTTTCATTACTTTGTTTCACTACAGGGATAGATTCTACTTGTGATTGACTAACAAGTTCTCCATCGATNGCCCATATTTCGACCTTTACCCAATTCCCTTCAGCAATTTCCCAATTAGATCTGTATGTCCAGATATTATCATCNGCCACTTGATCGCTTCCTTTCCCATCNTCTCTGAAAATCATCACTTCAGAAACNCCTCCACTGAGCATTTCTCCGTTGACTTGATTTGTNGTCCTATCTGGGTCGTTAAGAGTCACATAGATATATACCTCAGTTGGTACGTTTGTTTCAATNGAATCGATTGAGATGATTAAATTATCTAATTTTGGATAGCTTGAGCCTATAGTGAGATTTACAGAACTAAAATCTTGTGCACCCCTAGAATCTTGGACAAGTAAATTAATCTGAATAGGGCCTGGATTAAAATAAACTAACTCTTGTTTATTGTCACTAATTATTGTACCATCATTTAATGACCATTGATACAAAATAATATCACCATCATAGTCAAATGAAGATGAAGCATCTAGATTAACNGGCTCACCAGGAGAGATATACTGACCATTTTCTAAATCATCGATGTTAGCAATTGGTGCTGATTCAAGAACAAAAATTTTCTGAGTATATTTTCTCTCCATTTCACTAGAGTCGACTAATGTTATAGTCAAATTATGTTCGCCTGCTAAGAGATAGTCATTATAGAAATAATCTGATGTTTTGTTTTCTAAAATAATGCCCATTAAATCTGATTCAATACTTACAGTAAATGAATCTCCATCTGGGTCAAAGGAATTTCGAAAATCNAATAAAACTGGNGAATTGGAATTTACTTCGATNTTGGGGTTTGGAGAATCTAGAACCATTATGGGTGCAGATTCAGTTATTATAAGGTTAATTGGTGAACTAATTACTTTTTGAGTTCCGTCGTCTAATGATAGTGTGATGTTATGGTTTCCAGAGGGAAGTCGAGATTGGAAAAACCAATCGGTTCCAATTGGTTCTGTTAATTTATCACTATTCCATAAAATACTCACCAAGTCGTTATTTTCTCCCAAATATGGATTACAAAGTAAATTACTTCCATTATTGATCAAATCTGAACATGCTAAATCCCAATCTCCTGATCCAGTGGACTGGAAANCCAATATATCTCCAGATTCGGCCNTAATACCATTAATTGGTTGCGAAATTAATGCCACAGGCGGTGAATTTAATACTTCCAATTCAAATGAATGATATGTCCAAAGTCCCACATGATTTGGGAGATTATCAGTAGCCTTCATTGTGATATTATGAATTCCTTTTGAAAGATATCCTAACCACTCAATTGTACTTGTCGATTCAATACCTGATGATAAAAGGCCATCGATATTACTAATGAACTCAAACTTAACAACATCTCCTTCTGGATCAACAGTATCACTTCCATCAAGTCTTACTAAACTNGATGAAATATTATCAATTCTTGATACTTCCATTATTGCAGAAGGTAATTCGTTTACCAATACTACATTGAATGTCCAACTTCTACTTGGATTTATTCCGTCTGANGCAAAAATTGTGATNTTGAATTGTCCAGGGGCGCCAATAAATGATCTAGAAATTTCTTCGGGACAGTTGGGATCTCCATCTGTTACAGATATTGGGNCTTCATATGAAGTCTCTAACCAGCACCAAAGATCACCATTCTCTGGGTCATAAGTACCATCNAATAGTACACTAACATTTGCTGTTTCACCAAGATAAAGAATTCCTTGAGAATTAATTTTTGGGACAGTCCCAACAGATAGGATTGGAGGTAGATTAATCAATTCAATTCTCCTTGTTTCATTAACACATTGGTTTTCAATATCNCACACTTCTAAAGTTATTTGATGGATTCCATCAGACAAACATTGGGAATCATTATTTGCAATTAGATGAGAATAATTGTAGGTATTTCCTTCTTGACTACAAGAATATGTAAAATCNCCATCCAGATTACTTGTCCATGTGAAAGTAATTTCATCTAAATCTAGATCCCAAGAACTGGAAGCATCAAAGACAACTATACTAGCACTAGAATATTGAGAATTATCTTCAGGCAGTTGCCAAATAATAAATGGTGCTTGATTTGNAATGTCCAATCTGCANATAACTAGTATATCAGAACTTAATATGAAGGAGGTCGTATTATTGTGAATTCCATCATAACTACAACCAGAATTTACTATATTTTCCGAAGACCATCCTTCTTGCGGAAGCCACCTTTTGCCAATGAATGGGCCATATAGATAATTTCCCGAATAGGGTTGTGTGGCGGTCATATTATCTTCATAAGTATCAAAGGAAATATTNACCTCAGCATAGGGTATATTCATCAGATATTGGTTTACGGTATGTATTTCTAAATTCCACATTATATCAAATATATTATTTTCAAAAGAAGAAATGGGAGTAAGAATATCCTGAGATGAAATCCACTTAATATGATTNTTATCTCCCAAAATAAAAGAATTTTGCATTGATGAATTTTGTATTAAGATAGTGTCTGTGAAATTTACAATACTATTTTCTGAAGTTGGATTATTTGAATAACAATAAATACTGGTGTTGGCGATTACTAATTCTGTATGATCTGAAAAATCGAAACAGGCATTTTTACTACCATNAATGATACTATTATCTATTGATGAACTNGTTATTCCTTTAGCACTCCAAAATAATCCATTATTGGAATCCATGATTTGTAAATTATTTATTTTAGCATCNACCTCGACCATCTTTAAGGCATAATCTGAAGAATTAGAAAATATCTTAATATCATCAAGTATTATATTTCCAAAATAAATGATTTCTGAATTATCGATATTCAATGAATTTGGAGAAATAGTATCTTTAATTAATACTGATTTCAATTGTAAATCAATACTATTTTTTATAAAAATACCATGTTGATCATTAATAGATGAACATGAATGGCAACTGACATTTTTACCGCCACTCATTACCGTATTAGATTCATGAAAAAATATTCCAGAACCATCTTCTGGATTATTTTGACCTATTCCATTTTGGAATGTTTCTACATTAGATAGTTCAACATTACTAGAGTCAAAAACATACAATCCATTTAATGAATTATTTGTACTTGTAATTGTATCTACTCTAGGATGAAACTCTCGAAAATCTACGCCATTGCCTCCGTTCTCTGATGTAAACCAATTACTGCCTATTACTCCTCCTTTCATCATTAACACTCCTGGTCCTATTGAATTATTTACAATTAGATTATTTACTATTGCCGGACCTTTGGAGCTCCAACTTGCGCTTCTAAAGAATAAACCGGCACGGTCATTGATTGGTACAGAAGATGATGTTTGGCCATTGTTAATGAAAGTAGCATTCTCTATTTTAGTAGAGGAATCTATCATATATGCCCTTAAGCCTACTGCGATATTGTCTTCAATTAACGCCCCATCCACATGGACACCGCTTGTATTAACATCAAATGCCGCATATCCTAAGCCAGAAGTTTTCGCATCTGGACCTCCGGTCCCTCTAAGTTGTAAATCTTCAAAAATGGCATTAGTAAGGAGGTTTGAATATTGGCTATGATTATATCTTTCAACCATTATTCCTCTATATTGACTGTTTTCAATTACTATATCTGAGAAAGTGGGCCTTGTAGTCCATCCTTCTGTTTGATGGCGGACAAAAACGCCATTATCGCAACGGTTTATTTTAACGTCTGTTAGTAAAGGAATTGAATCTTCTACCCAAATTCCTGCAGAAACGGAAAGAGTTGCTCCAGAGATATTTGAAATATTGATATTAGTAAATAAACCACCTGCTTTTCCCCAAAAATTCAACCCACGAGTAATCAAACCATCTATATTTACACCATCAACAACTGGTGCTGATTCAAATCCAATAGAGAGACCTATGCCATACCTCCATGATGAAGAAAAACCATGAACATCTTGCCCTCCTCCCTCAATAGTGAGATTTTTTATTGTCGGCGAGGCTCCCTCAAATAGATCAACAGCTACACTGTCAGCATTAACTACAATTAAATTGGAAATAGTAGGATCACTGCCATAAATTGTAATGCCATACTTTGCATCATTGATAGTAAGATTATCAATTACAGAATTATGACCATTACTAGTTGCATTGAATACAATGCCATGATGATTGCCGGAGTTGGCATCCATTGTAACTGGAGAAGACATTGTGCCTTGGATATTTATCCGACCATCAACTATTATTTTTTCTTCGTCCCCCAATACAATATTCGTACCAGGTTGAACGATAAGTATTTGTCCAACTTCAACATTAAATCCGTCCTCAAGAAAAACAGAGTCAGACCACACTATTGTAGTCTTACTAGTTTGTGAAGCATTGGATATAATAGTTCCAAAGCTAGAACTAATTATTAGAAATACTAGAAAAATAGCACGCTTCGAAAAATGAGGTAACGGCACGGCCATGAATTAGCGAAACATTGACACTATGTAATCCCTTACTTAGAGTGATTGTAATTGCCTCATTGATGGTAGAAGTCATAAACATATGACAAGGGCGAGTATTAGTGAAAGTATGAGTACGGCTTTTGTTTTAATCAGGGCGACACCTGGAAGTGAGCATTTAGTCTATCAAAAATTACTCGAAATCGAAGAAGTTACAGAAACACATGTTTCTTATGGAGAATATGATTTAGTGGCTAGAATTGAATTCGAAGATGAGCGTAAAATGGCCAAAACATTGATTGGAGTTATGAGGGCTATACCAGGAGTTCAGCATACTGAAACATTGATTGCAGTGGAGGCTCAATAATGGCAGTTGGTTTTGTATTAATAACAACTAGTCCAGGAAGAGAAATAGAAGTTCGAGAAGAGGTAAGTAAATTCGAAACCGTTGTTGGGCAATGGATTGTTTTTGGGATGCATGATCTATTTGTAAAAATTGAAGCTGATGACGAGTCTGAATTAACAAGATGTATTATTCAAGATATTAGAAATATACCAGGTATTTCGGAAACTAGAACATTGATTGGGGCAGAGATATAATTATATTATTGTTGAAATTTTTCTTAATAATTCATTTGCTGCGTTGCTACATTCAGCTTTTCTAAATCTATCCAATGCTTCCCTCCAGTGCGATAATTGCCTCTCAGGTTCTAATACTCCTCTCCAGAACCATTTTTGTGCAGCAATTCTCCTGTANGCNGCTATATCTTCGCGTAAAAATTCCTCGGAAACTTTAGAATGAATTTCAATTAACCATTCAGGATAATTNTGTCCTGATGCCTCTAAAGTAGCATGTATTAGACTTATTTTATCAAGTAAATTATCNCATTTATTGATTTCTNTCCTNGCGGCTTCNATAGATTCTGGTGATGCTGCATCANTTTCTCTTGCGAATAATCTTGATCTTAAATCAAGAATTCTCAGTCTTGGGTGGTCATANCCCAGTTGTGATTCCAATAAACTTCTTGCAGATGCAGCAGAAGAAAGATTCTGTGATTCAGATGCTATGGAAAATTTTAGAAGATTCACAGATAACATTGCTGGATTTTTCTGATCAAGATGTAATTTAGAAATATCTAGAGATTCTATTCTCTTGTTTATTTTTGTTACCAAAGTTGGNTNTATTGGGCCGGGGAGTCTGTCATCATATAGTCTGACGAGTTGTGAAATTTCGTGTTTTATCTTTTCGGCATTATTAAGATTGGCAATTGCTTCCAAATCCAATTTTTCAGCGAGTTTTGAATTTCCCTTAATTCTTGCAAGGCGTGCCTTGCGGAGTTTTTTATTTGGGCCCTCTGGAAGTGAGTCGATATGTAAATTGGCGATGTCTGTTTCTCCTCTCTCCAGTGCTATATCAGATGCTGTCTCTCTTAAACTAGAATCGTTGCTAAGTTCTATAGCTTGTTCAATAATAATGGCTGCTGCTGCNCTATCTTGATTCATTATCTCTGAAATATTAGATATTAACCACTCAGTATCAATATCTTTCCCAGANTTTAGGTAGAAATGTGCCTCTATTCTCTTCGCCTTATGNCCTTGGCGTGTGGACCATTTTTTTGCCATTTGAGAATTTAGTTTTTTCAAATTTTTTGTAGATATATCATTTTTACGAACGTTGCGTATCAGGTGGTGTGGTTCTATCTCACTATTCTTCCACCTAAGGATTGCTGAATTATCTAATTCATTTGCTCCTAGAGGAAAAAATAATTCATCAAAATTTAAAGGAATTGGAGATATAGATAATTCATCTAAAGTTTCTAGCCCTTCATCACTAAGTCTTTTTATCACTGTAGATCTTACATATTCTTGAACTGCTTCAACTTTCTCTGGGATTTCTTCTTCAGGAGACCAAAGATGTAGTGCCAATGGATGTCCTCCTAATGACTCAGCTATTTTGAAGGCAGATTNTTCATCTAAATCGGAAGGAAGAATTGCCCTGGCATCATCATAATGTAATCCATCTAATCTAATACTTTCAAAATTTAACAATTCTTTGAATGGACTTGGTGCCCTTACCATGATTAGAACAGATGATTTGATATTAGAAATTTCAGATAATAGATTANCAACATTGTCTAGATGGCGTNGATTTAATTCTTGTATTTCATCAATAACCAATAATGTTCGAGAAGAGTCTAAATTCGTCGCTATAGCTTCTGGAGAAGACCATCCAGACTGGCCCAACCACATTTCTGCTATTGATGAAACATCAGAATCACCATTACAAGAGGCCCANCGCAAAATCCATCCTTTCTCCATCAAAGAATCTGCAACGGNACGTGCTAAACTAGTCTTACCTATCCCTGGAAGGCCGTTAAGAATTATATTCTTTCCATTTTCCAATAATTCAGCTATTTTTTCAATTTCTATTTGCCTTCCATGAATTATTGATAGATTGGGTACCGGACCAAAGTTACGGTGTTTCCTTGATTTTGGTTTTCCACTGTCAGAAAGAGCAGATAATCCTTTCTCAGTAATATGAATGACAGTTCTTTTTCTAGATTTTGCTCCTGAAACTCTTGCATTTCTAGATATGACAANATTAGCCTTTTCCAAAGAATTTAATGGGACATGTAAAGCAGATCTTACAACTCCCAAAGATTCTGCAATACCGGGAAGNGATTGTTCTCTTGGAATATTCCATTTAGCCTCCTCATTACCTTGAAATTTCGATAAATGAGAAAGTATTCTCAGCTCTGCCCCAGATATCATATGACATCGGACANGTCAAGGGTTCATGGGTGTTAACCTACGGCGCATCATCTAACATGCCAGTTGAGCAGGCCAAATTGAATCTCCCCGNTAAATCGGGAGTATACCTTTTCCGTAGAAAAGATGGGCGAATAATGTACGTAGGTAAAGCAACTAATTTACAATCAAGAGTAAGATCTTACTTCTCTTCTAATCCCGATAGGCAAATGATTCCTAAACTTGTCTCAGATGCTGACGATATTGAATACATTGTGACTCAATCTCCTAGTGAAGCACTTATACTTGAAAGGCAATTAATTCGCAAACATAAACCGAGATATAATTCCAGATTAAAAGATGATAAATCATACCCATTTATTTCTTTAACAAAAGAAGAATTTCCAAGAATTCTGTACACAAGATTTCCAGCTGAAGGGGACTTAAGATGGGGGCCATTTCCAGATGCANGTGCTGCAAAAAGAGTAATACAGCTTCTTAGGAGTNAATTTGGNATTAGAGACAAAGATTGTAANGGCCAAGAAGGTTGTTTCTCAANACATATTGGATTATGTAAAGGNCCTTGTGTAGATCCGGAAGGTTATCCAGAAATAGTAAAAGCTGTAACAAGTGTCTTAGATGGAGATGCTGGAATATTAATTAGATCGTTACAAAATGAGATGGATAAAGAATCTAANGCTCTNCAATATGAAAGGGCTGCAAGAATAAGAGATATGATTAGTACTGTACAAAAAACAATTTCCCAACAAATTATTCATAGTCGATTTTANCANGATTGTGATGCAATTGGTTTTGCATCCAGAGAAGATAGAGGTTCTGTAACAATATTACATGCTAAAAATGGCGTGATACAAGGAAAGGTCGATTATCCACTAATCCATAGAGGTGATATTTCAGAATCAGTAGCATGCGTTCTGTCAGAACATTACACAAATAGGAGACCGCCTAAAACACTTCTCATTCCATCACCTTTGGGAAATTCAATGGAAAAATGGTTAAGTGAGAAAAGAGGAAAGAATATGATTGAGATAAAAATTCCAAAAAGAGGAGAATTGGCCAAATTACGAAGGATGGCCGATCAAAATGCTGAGATAAATGTGTTAAGGTATCGGAAAACAAGTTCGGGAAGTTTGGAACAAAATGCAGCAAACGATTGTGCAAAATTATTGCAATTAGATTCAATGGACTATGTAGTGTGCTTTGATATGGCACAAATTTTAGGAGAAGAAAGAGTTGGTGCTTCAATAGTCCTAAGTAAAGGGAGACCAAATAAGAAAGAATATCGTACTTACAGAGTTAAAACTGACGCATTAGATGATTTAAGAATGATGTCTGAGGTCGTTGAAAGATGGTTAAAGAGACAGAAAGAATGGCCAGATTTATTACTCCTTGATGGAGGGGGAACGCATCTAAAAGTAATAACTAAGATGCTAGAAAAATATGGATTGAATGGAAGATTTCCTGTAGCGGCATTGGCTAAAAAGGAGGAAACATTACACATGTTAGATAGAGAACCAATAGTCCTCAAACGTAGTGGGAGATTATTAGTGCATGCTAGAGATGAAGCACATAGATTTGTCAATAAATATCATAGGAAAAGAAGAGGTAAAAAGGCACTTTTAGATCCATTGGAGGAAATTGAAGGGCTGGGTGCAAAGAAAATACAATCATTATTACGTCATTTTGGAGGAAGAAATGGGATAGATTATGCAAGTATTGATGAATTAATGAAAGTTCCCGGAATAGGCAGATCTATGGCAAGAAAAATATATGAACATTTTAACGGATAACTGGTGAGTAAAATGACTCCTTATGAAAGATTGGTATTATCAATTAATGATTACTTAATATCAGAAAAATACTGTTCTAATGACATAGAGAGACTGAAGAAAGAAATACCTAAGCGTTGGGAAAAATTTGATGATGTAGTTCTTCTTCCAAGTTCATCATTTATAGATAAAGAATGGATAGTAAATGGTAATGATATATGGGGAATTATTGCTGAATCATTAGGCGTAAAAAGAGTTGGGAGAAGTGGAGAAATAATTGGAGAAAAGAGAGAGTCGACTGTAGAGATGTTAATTGGAGAAAAAGACTGGGTTGTTCGTAAGGAAAATGGGATAAAATACGGTTATCATCTAACTGAATGTATGTTTTCTTCAGGAAATATAAATGAAAGAAGGAGAATGGGAGAAGTAGTCTCAGAAGGAGAAGTGGTGGTTGATTTATTCTGTGGGATTGGATACTATACTTTGCCTATATTGGTCAATAGTGAAGTGAAACATGTATATTCCTGTGAATGGAATGATAATGCAATAAAAGCATTAAAATTTAATTTAAAAAATAACAATGTAGAAAAAAAATGTAGTGTGATTGAAGGAGACAATAGAGTTACTACTAGAGAATTAAGAGATGTTGCAGATAGAGTTGTGTTAGGCCTCCTACCAACAGCTGAAAAATCATACCATATTGCACTAAACTGCCTGAAAGAAAATGGAGGAATATTGCATATTCATGGATTATCTTCTTCAGATAATCATCAAGAATTAGTTATCCAATCGAAAAAAATACTGGAAAAAATTAATAAAAATTATGAAGTAAAAAATATTGATATAAATAAAATAAAGTCATATGCACCTCACTGGGATCATTTAGTTTTAGATGTTGAAATTATAGGAATATGACATGTCATTTCTTTAAGGCTCGCCAATACATCAATTACAATAATAAAAATCACTTCGCATACATAATGAGCAAACATGTGTATGTGACTGGAGTTGCTCTAATGTTTGTATGTATGACACTGTCTGGTTGTATATTTTCAAATTCAAATGAAACAAAAAGCAATAACTCAGACAATGAATGGTGGAATACCACAATACATGAAAGAGAGAATATGTACCTAAATATGTCCGGATGGAGGAGTCAATTACCTGTTGAAGGTTTATATTCATGGTCAGGACCTACGGAACACTTTGTAGAAGTAGAATTACCGCTTTCTGAGCAAGATGCTGGATACCCAGAGCCTGCTTTGATGCATGTCTCGTTATGGATGCCAGATGTCCCTAATGGAACTAAGGTACCTGTAATTGCCACTGTCCATCCTTACTATGACTTTGGAGGAGAAGGAGTAGCAGGAGAAGACTCTAATCCTAATACGATTCCAGACTTAGGAGTTGGTTTATGGGTTTTAGAAGAGTTTGTTCCGCATGGATATGCTCTGGCGCAAATTTCAACATTCGGGACAGGTAAATCTACACATTGCCAAGATGTTAAAGGACTTGGAGAACAAATTGGCATACAAGCAGCAGTTCATTGGCTTGGCGAACAAGAATGGTCGAATGGTAATGTTGGATTAATGGGTAAATCATATGCAGGGACTACAAATTGGGAGGCGGCGCAAAATCCTTCTGAGCACCTAAAAACAATCGTTCCAATATCTGGTTCAATTGGAGTGCAACAAATGTTCTATAGAAATGGATCTAGTGAGGCTCGAGCATTACTATATGACGTCCTCTATGAAGGTGCGACAGCGGATGCTACAAGCGATGATATGAGATTTTGTAGTGACGATGCAATTGGGCCCCTAAGTCCTTTCACTACATGGATTGGTGCAGGCCTTGGAGGAGATGAATGGAATGATTATTGGGAAGAAAGATATCATCTACAAGATGTACTGGATAATTATGAAGGAAGTGTGTACATAGTATGGGGTTTACAAGATTGGAATGTAGATCCTTATCATGCATTTCCAACTCATCAATTACTGAAAGATGCTGGAATTAATGTACGAACGATTGCTGGGCAGTGGGGCCATAATTATCCTGATCAACCTACTGTTCATGAAGAATTAGAATCTGGATATGGAGCGGAAGCATTTCCAAGCGTATCGAGAATGGATTGGGCAGTAGAGCTTTTTCCATGGTTTGAATATTATTTAAAAGACATAGGAGAAGAGCCGGAATCTTATGTTCAAGTACAAAGAAATGATGGAGAATGGCATATAGAAGAAACTTGGCCAGCTAAAGATACTAATTATATCCAGTATGCAATTGCTGATTGGGATGGAGGCATGTCTGGAACAGTTAACTCACAACAGTCAATGACCATTACTAGTCAACCTCTGACAGATGATTTACATATCTCAGGATTACCAACATTGCATGTAGATGCTCGAACAAATACTTGCAATGGAGGCCAATTATTTGTAACAATGTTTGATGGAACAACGGGACTGAGATTAGGGCATGCTACTATGGACGTTAGATATAGAGATGGCGGATATGAGTCGCAACCAACTTCACCTATGACAAACTATAGGATGCTAATGGAATTCAATCCAATGGACGTGATAGTTCCTAAAGGACATACTATTCAATTAGTAGTCACAGAGACCGGAGAGGATTATTTGCCGTCACCCTGTGCAGCCGTAGGAATGACTATTTTTGCAGGATATCAGGTTCTCACTCTGCCTACTGTAGACAGACCTATTGATCATGAAAATTGGTTCAATGCTCCAAATTGGTGGGATGAATAATAATTCCAGAGTTAGGTAATGGTTTTAATTCAAAGATGTCTTCTAAATGGATACATGGTTGATGAGTGGTTAGTGAAATCAGCTCAGAAATACAATAAACAATCTCTTGAAAATAAGGATGGATATCCAGCATTTATTCTGATGCCGATTACTACTTTAGAAAAAATAATAAATTGGACTTTTCAGTCACTTCCAGATGAAATATTAGTAGGAATGGATCCAAATCCAGAAATTAAAAATCCTAAGAAGATAGAAGATTTGTATAGAGGAGTAAATTTTCAAAATAAATTATTTGCTGGTCAAGGATACATACTTGGAGAGCCTCATTTAGTAAATCGCGGCGATGCATTTTCAGTTCACCATGTCCCTGAAGAGTGGAATGATGGGATATTCGGTGAAGAAAGAGGAGTTAGAGGGGGGCGTTTCACAACTTGGTTGCATACACACCCAAATGCACCTGCGATACCTAGTATGGCTGATGCGGATGCTGCTCAATGGACTGAGGGTTGTGATATGATACTC
>NHGE01000057.1 GCA_002172375.1 Euryarchaeota archaeon TMED129
ATAGATCAAACCCGAGGTCGATAGTAACGTCAATAGTATCACCATCAAGGACACGATTGATCTCCGTCACTCGGAAGTTGTAGCAGCTCTTCCTGCTTGGTGGTGTCAGTCCTGCCATTTTCTAATTCTGCAAATGCTTCTCTTAGTATGTATACGATATACCCGAATGCTAATGCAGCAGCAAGGAATGTCAGAATAATTACTGACCATACAGGATCACTTTGATGCTCAAGGGGTCGTAGTAATAAATTCATTTTTTAACAGACCAAGTAAGTTCCATTCCTATGGTAAGTAGTATAACAAATGAAAATACAAATAGAGCACTCATGGTTGGTTAAATTGGTAATCTAAAATCATTCTACACATAGAATCTCTTAAATACCACATGTGTTCTTGTTCTTGGTATGGTCTAGCAGGAGCACCTGGCCAGTATTTAATTCCTTGCTCAACGCAATGATGTAATAAACGTATATCTTCTATAGATAAATTTACTGTATAGTCTGGTTCTTTTTCTGGACTCATGGGTTTTTTGGGTCGATGCCTAAAGTTTGTAGATAATCTAACCACCAATCTGGATCTTTTATATACCTCCAATTTGGCACAGGTTTACCTTGAAGCGAATAATATTCTCTAATCGCTTCATCGATAATCTGTGCGATCTCCATATTCCTCTTCCTCTTCGTCAACATCTGCATATGCATCTGCCACGAAGGGTCCTCGTTTTCGTAGAGGTTCTTTTTTAACATAAGAGTTTTCTGTATTAACTGCAGATACCCACACAGCAAATTTCATTACTATAAAAATAATAACCAGTGGTGTAAAACAACCGATTAGAATTACTGGATTCATTAATAATTCCTCGCGAATGTTTTCCAATACTCTTATTCATATTTAGGTCTAATGGGGATAAGCATTATCCAACCCCCATGTAACAGAATACACTACTATCGAAATAAGTGCAATTGATTGGATGGCTAACCCCATTTTTTCCATGGATCCTCGTTGTGCAGGCAAGATTTCGGATGTACCCACCCTTTATTTAATTCTTTTATCCTTTCCCTGAGGATGTTATTTTCTGCTTTCAACATATAAATCTGATTCTTAAGCTTTTCCATCGGGGTCATAACTTTTCTTCGTTCCATCATGGTGCTAGAGAGCGAAAGATTTTAGAGTATGTATTAATGGCAACTTGTGATCCATATACATTAGAGAAAATATATGCTATGCCCAACTTAGAGCAATATGATTCCAATGCTTTACATGATGACAAATCATTACTACTGAAATCAATGAGGACATCTCCCTCATCTAGTAGTGGCAACAACTCATCAAGTGTATGTCCTACTGATTCAGGTGGGACAACCATCATAAAAACACCAGATTCAGTGAAGGGGACGGTCTCTCCTGACTTAATTCCATAGAGTAGTTTTGTCTTAACCTGTGAAACTAGAAGTGGAATACTGGTGGTGCATCCACTGATGTATCCACTGTCATACTGCTCGCTTGACATATCGTAGTTTTTTTGATAAGAAAACACGCTAATATCATCTGACATCATACGGCGAGCAATGCCCTCGCCCATACGACCCAGAGTAATCATCCCGACTTTCATAAACTTAACCTAAGAGCGTTGCGGATTCCCAATCCTTCTGGAATTGATCAAGTCCCTCTCGGGTTAATACATGATCATACATCTTCCAGAAGATACTGGGTGGCATAGTAACGGTACTAGCTCCATAAGTATAGCACCTAGAGACGTGATGCACATCCCTCAGAGACGCTGCAAGGATCTCAGTAGTACACATCTGCACACTGTATGCATTAGCGATTGCACGGACCAACTCAATGCCACTGAATGAGTTATCATTACAACGACCAATGAAAGGAGACACATAGGTTGCTCCTGCCTTTGCTGCAAGGAGTGCCTGTGCGACTGAGAAGATCAAAGTGACATTAACTTTAACACCTTGATCTGAGAGGATCTTACATGCCTTAAGTCCCTCAATAGTGCATGGGACTTTAATTGTAATTGCTTCGCCTAATGGTTGATAAGTCTTTGCTTGCTCAATCATTTCGTCAGCTGTCTCGGCAACCACCTCCGTGGAGACGCTGATAAGGTTTGGACATTCTTTCAGTAATCTTGATGCTACATTATAAAGAGTATCACCCGATCTCAAAATTAGTGTCGGATTTGTTGTGACGCCATCGATTAAACCTGTGCTGTATGCTTTCTGAATTTCAGAGACATCAGCAGTATCTAGAAATATTTTCATAATTTAGTTAAACTGTAGTTATGTAGGGGGTTTACACTACCCCNATACATTCAAATATCAAGTTTTCCTAACTCTTCTAGTGTTTCTTTTCTTGCCTTAAAAGCACCATCAATATACCCTGCTCTATACTCCCAAGTCTGCCCACCCTCTTTTCCTTTTGATGGGTTAATACATGTATGGTCTCCATTTTTATTACAAACAAGACCAGCAAGATCTAATTCACTATTCTCATATGATGCTGCTGTGCCTCTAAACACATGCGTTCCATTAATCCAAGTAGCACCACATTTAGGACATTCTTTTCTCTCTAGTTTGAGATCAGACAGTTCTTTAGACATGTTTAACAATTCCAAGCTCTTAGTGACTTATTTATTCTACTATCTGGATCGGATGCTGTCTTCTTAGATGTGAGTTTCCTCTTCATCCCACTCATCCGCGCACAAAAACTCGCTCTACGAGGGTTCCCAACTTTTTTTGAAGGTGCCTTAAGATCGCTTCCTGGGTTTTCACGCTCATACGACTTCCGTCCTTTTTCATTTAGTCCTCCTTCAGAGTTTTTGCCTGACTTTTTCTGCCAGTCTTCATTGGTTTCTTCTTTGTCCTGTAAGAAACTAACAGGAGATTTCTTCTTGTCATCCTTTCTCCCCTTGGCACCCTTCATCACCTCCCTCATCTTCAGAGCATGGGAAACATTTTTGCGTAGAGATTTCTTACCCAACGGGGGATTAGTCTTGTCAATCGCTCTCGCAACTGCTAGACCAATACCTTCATCTACTGACTCTTGCTCTTCTATGAATTGAGAAAAAGATTTCATTCTTCTTTATTGTTAGGGTTACGAGCACAATTCTTCTCATGCTTTTCCAACCACGTCTTAGGACGTTGGTGTCCAATGGGCACCGTGATGCCACAATATTGACACTTACGAGTTTCAGCCATAATGATACGCTCCTTTAGTAGTTTTCTTAGGTAGTTTACCACCTCTAGCTTTGGTGCCAGAAGTTTCACCATACCCTTCAGGATGTTTGCCTGCTTTTGTTTTACCGATAGAGTCGGACTTTGCTTTGCTGCCCTTTTCAGTATAGTGCAGTTTTGCTGATTTGTCCTTGTCCTTGGTGATCACGGATTCTTGCCCGTGCTTGCGTCCCATGCGACGCATAACTTTACCGAATCTCCGCTTAGACATCTTATCAGGTTTTGATGTCTGATAGGAAACTTCTCGGCCAGTTTCTCCACTGTCATACTTGTATTCGCCCACACCTTTTTTGTGACCAATACCATGCTTCTTCAGATCCTTTTCGAGACCCTTACGTCCCTCACGGTTCTTTTTTTCGTCGGACCCCCTGTCAGCACTGATGTGTCCAGTAACCTGAGTCTTTGACTTCTGCATCATACGAGCAGTACGGTTGCCCTCTGAAAGGAATGCACTGAATGACAGCGTAGTTACTTCTTCTCTCTTCATACCAAGCTTACGCTTGATCTTATCACCCAGACCTTCTTTTTTCTTAGGTGGGGTGTAACCCTTCTGACGCTTGGCATAGTCCATGTAGGACTCACCCTTTTTCAGTTTCTTAGGATCAGACTTTGGTTTTGCTGCATCAGCACGGTCTTCACGAGCACGCTGGTTAGCACCAGGACCACCCAACTTACGATCCTTCTCAGGATCTGGATGCCACATGTCAGCACGCTCAGCGATAGTCTCTTCACCCAGTCTGCGTGCTACGTTACGAGCACCACGAGACAAGGATCTTGCACCAGCACCAACTGCTTTCTTGATACCACGCTTCAGTTTGCTACCAATTCTGCTGAGCAGACCAGGCTTCTTAGGACCTGAATCGCTGCTGCTAGAAGAGGAGTCGCTGCTGCTAGAGGATGTAGTGGGATTAGAAGAAGTAGTCTCAGAATCCTTATCAGAGGAGGACGATTGGGTGGACTTGTAACCACTCTTAGCGGCACTACCCATGTCTTTCGCGAGATTTTTCGCGTGTCCTGCTGCCTTACCAGCAACTTCAGCACCCTTAACAGCACCTTTGCGTGCCAGTTTAGCGCCAGTCTTAAGACCAGACTTCAGTGCAGACCCTACTTTCTTAGCAGCACTCTTGACCTTATCAAGTTTTACTCTACGGTTTGCTGCTCTTACTTCAGGAGTCCTGCTTGCTGCTTTAGATGCAGCAGCGGCTTTATCGTAATATGAATCAGATACCTCAGTAATCAGACTCAGTGAATAGTCAACAGACTCACAGAGCATTTCTGTGACGTGATCAATATCTCTACCTTCTTGTAATTCTTCGATAAAGACATCAGTAATGATATCTTCAATCATAGTATCGGTGAGGAGTGAGATCTCCCAATCATTCATCTCTAAAAAGATATCAACCTGATCGAAAACACTTTCTTTCTGCAGTCTAGCTGCTCTCTTTGCCTTAGTCTTAGCAAGGATGCGTGCCTTTGCATCATCCTGATCCTTCTTAGGAATAGAAGTTACTGCGCCAACCTTCTGGTCAACGTCACCAGGAGCATATCCCTCAGTTTCAACATACTGAGACTTGTCACCTTTAACTTTCTTATCTCCACGACTCATTTTGTGAAGAGATCTTCTCAGTTTACCGTGTGCCATTTCATTACCTTTGACACCAAACTTGCGAAGGTTTCTATCTGCTTCCTTTTTCTCAGGAGATCCAGCATCAACCTTTGCTTCTACGTTGAGAGTCTTAGGGTAATCCTTAGATCCTTTCTTAGCAGGTTTCTCACCACGCTTACGCTTGGCATGAATGTTTGCCCAGAGACCTGGCTTATTTCCTTCATTTGCAATACCGTCTCTTGGCTCAATGAAAGGAGTTGTCTCTTCTTTCTTAGTATTCATGATGGCACCTTTGCCATACTTAGCAGTGATGTCTGCCTTTACTCTGTCCATTACAGAGGTGCCAGCACCATACTTCTTATCCGCATCCTTTTGCAGTTGGGTCTTACCCTTCATCTTGGGTTGAGATCCACCAGATCTAGGTTTATCACTACTAGCTGATTTCCAGGTCCCACGCTCTAGTTGGCGGTCCCTCATTTTATCGTACTCTTCCTCACTGAGGTTGGAGATTTGGGAAAAAGATTTCATTTCTAGTCTCTATTAAATTAGGATAATTAACCGCCAACTACTTGGACTTGCTCGACTACAACGTCAGCTCCTCCAGCAGTGAGTTTAACTGCACGCTTAAGTGCAGGGACAGTGCCTGCTGCAACCTTTGCAGATCCAAGAGCATAGTCTGCACTTGATGCACTACTATCATAATCCGTAGTAATAGTAGTGTTTGAAACTGCAGTTACTTTCTTACCACCAGATGCAGCAGATACAAAAGCACTTGTAAACGCTGCATCACTATTTGCTTCAGTTGCGATATAATCTCCAACAGCAAACTTATGTGCGGGGGTGCCACCACCAAGGACTGTGATCACAGCAGTTGCTGCATCAGTCATCGCGTTGATTTGTGCATTCTTTGCCTTACCGCAAGACAGGAGCAGTGCTTCACCTGCTGCAAGTGTTACGGCAGGACCAGCATCAATCTTGATAGTGGACGCTGATGCTGCATAGCAGCGGAGGACACCTGACTTCACCACAACGTAGCCACTGCCACTTGCAGAAATGGTTTGGGTGTCAATGACATTTAATACTGACATTGTTAATACTTACTCCTACGATTCTATTTATCGCGTTGTTGTTTTAGAAACTTGGCGAGATCTGCTGTGCTACCTACAAACATGGTATTGTTTGTAGTGTTAACTTCTTTAGATTTTTTGGGATTTTCAATATCGTTGACTTTCTTTTGAAGGTCTACGAGTTTATCCGCCACGTCGCCAACGTGCTTGATCAATTGACCAGCAACCTCAAACGCACGAGGTTGATCGGATTGTTGTGCTAAGTCAAGAATTCCATCCACTGCTTCCTGACCTTTTTCAATTAAGGCATATAAATTACCACGAGTGTACTCATAGTCCTTCTTCAGTTGCTCCCTTGTAGAAGTAGGATCTTCTACAGGCACAATAGGTTCTGGTTTTGCTTCAGGGACGATATCGCTAGAGACATCGAGTGCTTCCTCAATGCCGTCATACTTACTCGTCTTGTCCTGTGACTGGGTTGTAATCTTTTGCATCGACATAATGAGATGAGAACTCCGAGAATCCAAAATCGTCTGTAGGATCTGCATTGAGCGGATCTGGTTGGACGGTATAACGCAATTCCCGTGGTGCCTGACGGTCCATAGTAGTTGCATAGTCCACCTGGACTTTCTTGATGACTTCGCCACTTGCGTCGCCTACAGGACCGTACAGGTATGTCTTAGCGACAAACTGTAGGGTATAGACAAGTGTGCGACGAGTATCATAGTCACCCTCATATTCATCACTATAATCTACTGATGTGAGGGTCACAGGATAGTCTCTTTTCTCGCCCAGATCTGGGACCAGATTCATAGTGAGACTAAAACTTGGTTGGAAGTATGGCAGAATCTGCTCCAAGATTTGCAGGGAGTCGTCCTGATTCTTTGCGAGAATTGCTAATTCAAAATTAATATTATATGGCACAGGCATGAAAGCCTTTGTTTCCGTGCCGTCAGTCTTGGTATTTCTAATAGCAGAGATGGGTGACAACTTCCTAGTGGGATCATATGAGATACCACCAATCTCAAAAGAGACTCTAGGGAGTGTGATCTGTGCCTGATCTTGTGTGGTCAGATCACCAACTTGGCGAAGACGTGCCAAGAATTTCTGCTTTGGACCATATGCCAAAGGCACCTTCATAACTTCGGTCTTCGATCCTTTAGTGCGACGAAGCTCGATGTTATTAAACAGTGTGCCGAATCCGACAACTGTCTTTCTTATAATCTCGTGATATGTATAAGTGCCTAGCATTAAATTGTACCGCCTGAATTACCAAACTCACCAAAGGGATTACCCTCAGTGAAATCGACAATACCATCTGCCTGCGTTTCGATGGTCCAGTTGGAATCGATAGTGTCAGAAGTATTCACATTATTTAGGGTGTTGTAATTAGCACTTGTCCAAGATGCACTAGATGTATCTCCAGTGATAGTCTCAGGAATAGTGAATCTACCGTCACGATTGATAACAATTAACTTACCAGTAGCAGAGTCCCACGACTTAACATCAGCCGTGGTGTTGGAGGTACCGCCCGTAACAGTCTCACCAACGGTAAAGTCTCCTGCCCCACCTGAAGCCATGGTGACGGTGATAGCGTTGGCGAAGTTGAGCTCGATAGCATCAATTTCTGCGACTCCCGTATTGATATCTTCATCAGAGTACTCAAAGAGCTCACAACGTAAACCCCAGACATGGATTTTCCCGAGCTGATAGAAGGGAATTTCATGCTCGACGAATTGAATTTCAAAAGTTTTGTTAGCAAGGGGGAAATGTATGAGGTCTCCTTCATTTGGTCTTCCTTCTACTATAAGTGTTGCGTTGTCGTCTACTGCTTCAGTAAACCTAGTGCGTGAAATAATGAATGTAACTTGGTCGGAGATTCTGACTCCGAATTTACTAAACATGTCACCATCGCCACGAAACCCATTGGCATCTTCAATGTATGCTTCTAGAAGATATGCACCATTGAATGATGATAAATTATCCTCTCCAAAAACAGTATCTTCGTTAACTAATGTCCTAGGAATATAGTAAACATCCCTACCGAACATCTTGATCTGCTCGACCACTAGATCTCCTACGAGATCCTGCTCTCCTGTTGTGCCTTGACTGAAGTAACTGTTAGTAGTCATCTTATCCGATCATATCTAGAGGTGGTAATTCCCATTCTGTACGTAGTTGCTCTTCAAGAGTCTTGAGCTCATCTACAGCATCGTTATAAATCATCTCACCATTTAGAGACACACCACCTGGCATTTGCACCCCAGTAAATTTAGTCATATTAGCGCCCCATTGCTTTTTAATTTTAGCGGAAGCATAATCTTTGACCCACATCTGATTATAAATCTCTGTCCATGTGTCTGGATTCAGAGCACGATATGCATGGATAACAATATACTGACCAACCAAAGCATCCATTGACCAATCAAAGTCAATATACAGTCTGTCTTGCACAGCACTATATCTGACTGGTTTCATACCTTCTAATAGAAAGTCAATAGTTTCTAGGTGCTGCTGGACCATGTAGTAATTATAAAACTGAGTAGACGTAAAGTCATACAAATCATTCAGTCTCATTTGATAACGAATATCAAACATATTCCTGGTGCCCTTATCGGTAAAACCGAAGAGACCCTCCACTGAAAGAATATGATCAGGCATTTCAATATACCCATTTGCTTCTGACCAGATATCATTACCAGCATCAGACGTTGAGTTTGTGTTGGTCTTTGCTCTGTCAACAACATCTTGTGTCAACAGATGTTTCAGATAAACCTTCTCACATCCATCATAATGAAACTGTTGGAATTTTTGCAGGGTATAATCGATAGCGTCATCGACTTGATCGTCAGAGACATTAATCTCCAAGACTGGTTTACCCAGTCTACGGAGGCAATACTCCTTTAATTCTGCTTTAGTAGTAGGTTTTGCCATTGGTTATCAGAGAGCGGCGATACGGGTCTGGAAGTCAGTAAAGTTTGCCGAAGCAGCAACCGTTGCTTTAAGGGTTGCTAATGTAATCGTCTCTGCCTGCAATGCAGAGTCAGCAGTTGCACCTTGTGCAGCAGTAGCATAATCAGTAGATGCAGTTGCAGCGGCAGAGCCCAGAGTGGGTTTGCCAGTTAGATCATTATATGCACCAGAGAATAATGTAGGTTTGCCAGTCAGGTCAGCGTATGCTCCAGAGAAGAGCGTAGGCAGGTTAGCAAGATCATTGTAAGATCCACTGGTTGCTACGGTTTCCAGATCTCCTGGTTGTGTAGCAGAAGCAGCGAGTGTTCCCTGTGCAGCAGTTGCATAAGCACTTGCATCAGTGATAGCAGCAGATCCAAGTCCAAGAGTTGTTCTTGCAGCAGCAGCGTCAACATCATCAATCAGGGTCCCACCGAAGGTGCTGACAGCAGATGCGTCAAGTTTTCCAGTGATACCAGCGACAACACGAGCATCAGCACGAGCATTCGTGTAGTAGAGGTTAGTGCCCTCAGACAGGTCGCTCGTAGACTGGTTACTAATGTCAAGGTTTGCACCAACTTGAAGTGCAATGCGAGCATCAGCACGAGCGTTGGTGTAATAAAGATTAGTGCCCTCTGCAAGGTCGGCAGTGTCCTGATTG
>NHGE01000058.1 GCA_002172375.1 Euryarchaeota archaeon TMED129
CTCTGACTATGTGTGCCAGCACCATAAGTAGAAGTTCTAAAGTTACATCCGACATCTGTTGCAATTTTACTTACTCCTAAGTCTTCTATGGTGAATGTTTTAGATTCAGAAATCGTTCTCTCGAGGCCGTTGGATTCACCATTATATGTGAATTCGGACGTTGCGGCATTTCTACCTGTTTCTGGATCAGCATGTCCATTTACTCCTGCAAAGTCAATTATCTTGTATTTAGTCGGCTGATAAATTCCCCAATTAACCCAATTAGAGGCTGTAATTACACACCATTCTTCATGATCTTCTACTTCAATAGTATCCCATATCGNTAATCCACTGGTTTCTGAGTAAGGTAAACAATCATCTTCCCAGGTTTCCCATACATTTCCTTTCCCATAATGAACTAAGGTATCTTCTGGTTGTTCTCTTAATTCATCTAATTGAGATATACTGTCCATTGCGCCAAGTCCTCCATAATTCCAAAAACCTCCTTCATAAATAGGCCATGTCGCTGTAGAAATAAGGACCGTTATTATCAACGTTCCAATTGTGATTTGTTTTCCTATCTTGGGATTAACACGAGCACCCATGGTATTTAGCAAAAATTTCCTTATTACAAAATAAAGTACTACAAATAAGAAAATTGCAGTTAAAATCCAAGGTATTGCATTAAAAATTGTGGCCGTCCAAGGAGCCTGTCGGCCACAAAGAAAATATTGATGAGAATCTACAAAACAATAGTTTGTCAAATCCTTTGCATATAATTCTAAGAATATATTAATTGAGAAAACAGATATGAACCATACGTGCGCCAAATATGCAGCGCCAGCACTTGCAAACCACGGATCTTCAACACCTCTCTTTTCTCTTCTCCCAATTATGAAAGGCGGTAATGCTAGAATTCCTACTGGTATTCCTGTAATCGCAGCACCCCACCATGCAGCATTCCAATAAATGAATGGTTGACCAAAGAAATCTCCGATAGGCCCTGCAGGTATCGTATATTGGGGCAAATATTCTCCCCATCTGAGATATCCATATGAAAATAAAACATACCAATCGGGGAATACGAATCCAGCCTGTGCAAAAGGATCTGCAGCGCTATGTAGTGGAGGAGGGACAATCCATGAGTAAAAACATATTACCATAATCATACTTGCAAAAATTATTGTATCTCTCAATACTTCTGTTGGCCAAAAAGAATGTCCGACAAAAACCCTTCTCCTTTCCTGTTCGGCTTCAACAAGTGCATCTCTTTCACTAATGTAAGTATCAGCAATTCTTCCAAACCTATCTATTAATCCCATTCTAAAAACTCCTTAATGTGGTTCAGCAATTCCTTGTACCCAGACAATAAATAGATGAATAAGAATTAATGCCGTGACTAATACAGGCAATATAAAAACATGCAAAAAGTACATCCTGGTAACAGTTTGGCCCGACAATGTAGTTCCTGCAAATAATGCATTAGCCATCCAATCTCCAATCAAAGGTGTTGCAGTTGCCATATTGATTCCAATTGTAGCCGCACCAAATGCCAAACTATCCCAGGGTAACAGGTACCCTGAATAACCAAAGAAAATCACGAAAAACATCAATGCTACTCCAATTAACCAATTTAACTCTCTTGGATTACGATACGCTCCTGTAAAATATACTCTACACATATGCAAGAAAACTGCCGCAACCATAAAATGTGTAGTCCAATGATGTATTGAACGAATGATATATCCAAACGGCAAAGTAGTCATAATAAACTCCATGCTACTATATGCAGGAGTCGGATCTCCTTCTCCTCCAGGTACGTAATACAATCCAAGAATACTTCCAGTTATCACCAATATTATGAAAGCCAAAAATGAGATTCCTCCCAAACAATATAATGGATACCAATACCATATTATTCTTAGTTTGTATTTTTCAGCATGAGTCAGAGGCATTTGTCTATGGACACTGTGAAATGCATCCCTACTCATTCCCCAATAGTCTTGTATTCTAAATCTAGTATCTAACCATGAAAATGCCCATAAGAATATTTTCTCAGATAATCCCATTTCACTGGCATTAGATTCTACTGCTCTAAGAATATCCTTTCTCGGCATATCGTCTCTTTCCTTTCGTAATGTAAATGCAACTATAACAACAACTAATGCTATAAACAACCACAAAAACCAGAATTGAATCATCTTAATACCTCATCCACAATATGCATACCAATCTTTGAAATCAGGTAATGCTTCTATCGCATCACCATTGACTGTAAATGGTATTAGGGGCATCCCATTTGGAGCAGGGCCCCCAGTTTTTCTAATTCCAATAAACTCAAACGGAGCTCCTTTACCCATACTATTTTTTTCAATAGCAGTGGGGTCAAATCTGCTAGAATGACATATGCAAAAAAGCTTGTCACCTCCTTCATCCGTTCCTCCTGCTGCCCAAGTATCGCCAGTGTAATTATTAGTGACTAATTGCCATCCTGGGATACAACATAAGTGCGGACACCTTGAGAAAATAATTACCATGTTATCATGTATCGATAATGAACTGTATGTATCATCATCTACTACTTCTCTTCCAGAGCCAACATATTTCCCTCCAAGATCATATCCATCTAAGTATTGAAATCTAGGTTTATCAGACTGTAGCGGTAAATCCTTATTTTCTTCATGAGGAACATAAACAACGTTCACTGGAAGTCCTGACCATACTCCTTGAGCACCTACCATCCCTGTATTGGTGGCCGCCGCCGCCGTCTGAAAGGAACTGTAACTCATTGGTTCTAAGTGCCTGTCTCCGAACCATGCAGTATCTTCTGCTCCTGAAGGAACCCAAAATCTCACGGCACTATCTCCTCCATCGGATTCAGGCTGCCCCATCAATAGTGCGGCAAACCCTACGCTNCCTAAACTAGCCATTGTGATTAGTCCTGCTGCGGTGTTAAATGATANCCTCATGAATTCTCTTCTATCAATCATTTTGATTGACTCTTCCAGAATGTCAGATTCTGTAGGAATAGGACGTAATTTAAACCTTCTAGCCATCTTTATGCCTCATATTTTTTCCATGCTTCAGTATCATTCTTAGTTATATATTTGTTTCTTCTGTGTTTGACAACTACAACGTCTGGCATTACATATTTCAAATATACAATTCCCATTATTATTAAAGTAAGTAATGTCATTCCTAAATTAAATGCAAGAATTTGTTGATCCCAATGGTTATAGAGTCCATATGATAAAGAACCTGACCAAAATAAAGTCCAAAGTATCCCCCATAATCCTACCAGAATTATCAACCAAGAGTCTCCTGATGGCGAGATACTTGCTCTGACGATAGTACCTGGTTTTGGCATATTAAATACACCATGATCGACTGCCTTTGTATAATTCTCTTCAGATAATTCCACTCCTTCCAAAGCATCTCTAGCCTCTTCAACGGTTATTTTTCCACTACTGACTTCTCGCAATAGTTTCATCACTACATCGTCTTTCATAATTGATCACCTCTTCGAAGGTGCTTAATTCTAAGCCTTAATAAATTACTACGACCTTCATAATGTCTTGAAAAGCCATATCTCAAGAATAATCCACAAAATATAATCACTAAAATTACTGCTCCAAATCCAAGAAGACCAAGCCAATGTGCTCTTAGTTTAGCTCCCATATGNTGCAAATCAACTTCTTCNTTTATTGGAGCAGGAGGGTTAATATCTCCATTTCCAGAAAAAATTGTTCTTGTTTCNCCATTATCTTCACCTTCTTCTANAGTGACGCTTAACCTATTCCACCTATCTAATGCCGANGGTATTAGGTCACCATTAACCGAATTTCCAACAAGCCAGATTGTAACTATTTCTTCCTCNNCAACTTCTGGAGAATTCCAAATTAAGCCCCAAGACCTGTCTACAGTTTCTGAACCAGATGANGTGTGAGTCAGAGTGCTTTCATCNCCTTCCCAGTTTTGGACTAAGTTTTCATAACCCTCTGATGCAGATAGAGTGCCACTACTGACTCTTATGGAAAAACCNCCTGTTTGACCTCCATTTAATATATCNGGGCCGCCGATTAATTGAATTTTCATCTCATATTCTGTATTTCCTAAATAATGATAAGGCACACCATCCAAAACTATGGTTACTGAATTATCTGGTTCAGAAGCATGACAAGTACATCCTGCAATTGTAACGTCTCCTTCNTTATTGACATTTCCTCCAACGCCAGAATGAAGTGCTTGACTGGTGCCAGCAATAAACATCAAAATTAGGCTTAAAACCATAAGTCTTTTAGAGAACAAATCCAACCGTTGCATGCTTTGGCCTCTATGATTATTACTCCCACATTAAAGGAGACTATTAAGGTTCCAGTATTGCGCTTTCACACTNCTTAATATTTTGTCAATTATATATATTTCAGAAACCTAAAATGTTATGCCTGCAAGGGGCCATTATGGCCGGCCCATCTTGGCGGAATATATACGAATTAAATGATCAACAAATTAGAGATTTAGGATTAGCTGAAGATCACATGGAACTAATGGAAATATCTGAAGCAGAATCAATATTATTGAAACTAATTCATGACAGTCCTGANTGNATACCTGTCTTGAATGTGATGGGNCATATGCAGGGGCGATACTTGTCTGACTTTGAGAATGCCATAAATTANTATGATAAAGTTTTGAAATTAGAACCTGATAATGCNTGGGCAAGAGATGAGAGACGACGNTATCAAAGATATCTNGATTATGATTAGTATACTATAAATCTCTATCCTCTATCGGAATGTGTGGACCGAAGTACCATATTGATATTAGGTGCTGGAGGAATAGGTTGTAAGTGGGCTATAAAAGCCCATTCTAGATGNCCCGAAGGTTCTGCCGATCTCCTTTTAATAGATGTTGATAAAAAATCATTTTNAGATGCAAACACTGCCCATTGTCTTCAATTATCCTTAGGTGANGAAGACAAGGGTGCTGCTACACTTAGGAGGATGGCAAAACATCGTTTAAAAGACGGAATTAGCGATTTCCAATCATTATTTAATAGTTCAGAACTGGTCATAATATTATCGGGATTAGGAGGAGGCACAGGTTCTGGAATTTCTGCTGATCTAGCTACTATTGCAAAAAATTCAGATAGTGTAGTTATTTCTATTGTTGGTTTACCATTTGCCGAACAACCTTTTCGTTCCACTATTGCTAAGGATGTTTTACCTGAAATAGATAACGCTTCAGATATGTGNATAAAACTGAGTATGGAAAGACTTGCATGGCAGGCAAGAGACCGTAAATCGGACTGGGAATCAGGATCAGAGTGGATAGAAGAATTAGTAGAAGGCTTAGTAACTACATTAGCCAAGGTGGGAAAAATTAATCTCGATTTGATGGATTTAAAGTCTATAGTTGGTAAGCCAGGAAATNCTACACTGGTCGTTGGTACTGGTTTTACTAACGAACCCGAAAANGTTGTAANAGTTGCACAACAATCTCCTCTTTATGATATAAATGTTGAAGGAGCAAAAGGCTGCTTAATCCAAGTNGAAGGTGGACCAGACATGACATTATCACATTTAAATTTAGTTTCTGATGGTTTCTTATCAGTTCTAGATCCTGATTGTCAAGTTATTTTAGGAGCACGTTCCAGCGAAGAAATGATTGGTAAACTTAGATTAGTTGCAGTCCTTAGTGGGCTTTAATCACTCTTCCTCTTCATGGCCAAATTTCTTTATTGAAAATGGCAAAATCAATAAAATAACTAATGCAGTAATAATATGGCCTATAGCGGTTGTTTGTAATAGACTACTTTCGGTCAATTGTTCAGAAAGTATCGTAAGTGAACTTATGCTGCCTGCATACAAATATCCAAATGAAATNCCCCAAAATATNGCAGACCTACCTCCAAAAATATCAATGCCCTTTTTCTTACCTCTATTTATCATGGAAGTTACAGCAAAAAATATCGTTATAATCATTAANAAACCTTCTTCNATAAGCATTAATCCATNAACAGAATCNACCAACCAAGTATTTCTCCTCCATGCACTCAGTATATGCCAACTAGAAGCAAAAATTAATACAATCATCAATAAGTCTCCTGAACGACCTTTATTACCTAAATTTTTTCTGATATCCGCAGTATAAGTATCTACAAAATAACTTATTGTAGTGATTATTAAAAAGAATAAAATCCATAAAATATGGACTTTTATATTTGATTCTACCACATTTTCTGCACCATAACCAAACCACCAAACAAGAGGAATGAATATTATAATCAGACCGAGAGTTCTAATAATGATATTATTTTTCGAAATCTTACTCTCTTTTATTGAAACTCTCTTTTCTATGAATATCAGACTACCAAATACAAGAGANAATCCTTGTCCTATAGAAAGTAATATGAAAAGAGAACTCATAAAATAATTAATATTNCTTNTTTCAAATAAANTATTTAGAATTATTACTAGAGTGGTTGTAATTACGATTACNGGAANTAAAGATAAAGATGCTTTAATAAAATATTTCTTATTAAATATGCCATCTCCATCATCTTTTACATTGAATATCATTTCTCCAAATTTTGACGAGATTATTATCGCTATAACCACATATGAAACTGATAATGAAAGAAAAATCAAACTCCCGTTAGTTCCGAGATATCCAAGTTCATACTTCATTAAAGTATATATTAATGCAGTATTGAATAATAATACAATTAAATGTGACAAAGTCGAAGGGTTCAGAATAGTCATGAAAAAACTGTTTNCCCTCCTCTNCTCCTACTTNTTCCATAATCTCCCGACGAACCATCATTGGTTAAGTTAAACCCCCTGTCGGAGCTCATGGGNCGGGTTTCCAAAGCGGCAAGNGGAAANCATCGATGGATTGGAGTTAGAGGAGATATGATATACAAATCAAGAGAAGAATTAAAACAANTNNTTTCCANAATTCTTGAAAATTGTGAGTGGAAATTATATGATATCAAATTTATTGATAGCAAATGTTTTTTCATTATTAAGGTCCAACTTGAAAATTATGAAAAAATACTCAATTTCATTAATTTACATGATTCATTTGAAACATTAACTAGTTCAGGTAAAATTAATCTAATCAGAGAAAGAATATTTTAGTTTGTATGAAATTTCCAATCTATTTTCTCCAAATCAGTAATATTCATGATATCATGAATGCTCAAAATCTCTAATTCTCCATCTTCTGATATCCCAATTATTCTAGAATTATTTTTTTCGTACTTTATTGACGCTCCTCTAGAAAATATTTGCGAAAGTGCCTTCCATGATAGATCTCTCATTTCATTAGAGCTAATATTGGGAAGTAGGAAATGTTCTTCAAAATTCGAAGAAAGAGCAACATCTACTCTCTTGTAAATATCAATATTTTCTAACTCACCTAATGTCTCATTCCACCCCGAAGATGTAAACAATTCCTCATTATTTTTTTTTCTTCTGTTGATGCCTACTCCTACTCTCAACGCACTATCTTCACTGTCAGACTCAATTATTATTCCTCCCATTTTTCTGAAGTCATTACTCAATAAGTCGTTCGGCCATTTTAGCCCAATCTTTAACACATTAGCAATTGAAGAACCAGCAGTAATCTGTAATATTCCGGGGGATATTTCTTCAAGAATGGATTTTGGTATTTTCCATGTTGCTAACATATCACCATCACTAGATTGCCAGTTAGTACTTCTCCTCCCTCTCCCCTTAGTCTGACTTCTTGCCATTATTCTAGTCCATTTATTATCATTCTTTTTCCGCACTTCATCCATAGTACTTTCACATTCATCAATAATTGTTGGGATACTATTTTCTCCAGGTTTCCAAAATGCATGAACTTCCAGTTTTTCATCGCCTATTATTTCTTCAGTAATTTTTCTTCCAGACCATCCCTTTTCTTTCCATAATCCTGGAGTGCTATTACTCTCAGGCAAAGTTCTAAAAAGTAACATTACTAAACACTTATCAGAAATTTTACACATTTCTAAAGTTTCAATTAATTTTTTGTTCCATCCTCCATTTTCCAAATCTAAATAAGCCGCATCTTCAATATATTCTAGTTTATTTTCTTCTTCCATTACTGGATTCAAATAAGGCAAATTCCAAATAATGACATCAATTTCATCTGAAATATCTATTTTTTCACCAATTCCTCCTTCTTCTATTAATATTGAGTTTTCTAGATTGTACTTCTTTACATTTCCCCGAGCACTAGAAACAGCATATGGATTCACATCATAACCTATAACCTTCCATCCCAATGTTGCCAATAGCATCGACAAAGCTCCTGAACCGCAGCCTATTTCTAGCGCTAAACCTTGATGTTTTTTCATTTTCAATATTGCATTTGCCATTAAATAAGTATCTTCTCTTGGAGGATAGACTGTCTCATGAGTTTCTAAATTCCAATTACAAATATTCTTTATCTTAAATCTAGTTTGTTTAAATGAAAAATCCATAAGTATCTGCCCTATTTTTTCAAAAACATTTATGTTCTGAGTGTTATATCGAGTACTGACGACAGATTCCCCTCTGGAGTTCCGACTCTTGCTCCAGCGGTGCTTGTTTAGTTACTTTATTAAACCCCTCTTAGGACGGACAATAGCCCAGCATATGCTATGGGCCTGTAGCTTAGTCAGGTAGAG
>NHGE01000059.1 GCA_002172375.1 Euryarchaeota archaeon TMED129
CACTAGTTTACCAGTTGTCCGGCAGGGCAATGCTGGGTAGCCACGCTCCAGTGGATAAGAGCTGAAAGCATCTAAGCTCGAAGTCATCCGAAAGACGAGACACCTCAGGGGGCTCGTAGAAGACGAGTTTGATAGACAGCGGGTGTAAGTACCGAGGTTTTCCGAGGTATTCAGCCCAGCTGCACTAACTCCCCGAGCATCCAATTTCTACACTAATCCAGGCCTATGTGGGCCTCTGTCCAACAGAGCATATCAATTCTTAAATTCGAGAAAAAGTTGAGCACGGCCATAGCGGAGGGGTAATACCCGGTCCCATATCGAACCCGGAAGTCAAGCCCTCCTGCGTCGTTTCCTGTACTGTGGTGCGAAAGCCCACGGAAAAGTTCGTCGTTGTGCCTTTTTTTATCTCCCCGCAAACATTACATCTATCTATGCGATAGCCATAAACAACTAAATTAAGGGAGATGATACAATTACTATATCTACAGGAGATTTATTTGGTCATTCTCAAGTAGGAGTACATCTTTCTGTAATTGGAGATGTTCTATTTTATCCTCGTTCTTTAGATTCCCAATCAATATCACTTCTTGAGACAGCCTTTGAAATGGAAATGCACCCCTTTCTAGTTGGAGGATCAGCATTACTTGGTAGTCTTTTAAGAGGCAATAAGAAAGGCCTTGCAGTTGCAGATATCGCATTTGAATCAGAATTAGATGATTTAACTAGTTTTGGCGATGTAGTCGTCATGCAAAGCGGAGTAAATGCTGCAGGAAATTTAATCGAATGTAATGATTTTGGTGCTATAGTTAGTCCTATAGTGCCAGATTCTGGCTTAGAAATGATTGAGGATGTATTAGGAGTAAAATCTATGAGGACTACAGTTGCTCATCAAGAATCAATTGGAAGCTTATTAGTTGCAAATAATAAGGGTGTTTTATCACATCCCGATATTACGCCTAAAGAAGTTGAGATAATTGAATCTACACTAAGAGTCCCATTAATGGTAGGTACTGTTACCTTTGGCTCGCCATTTGTTGGTGCTGGATGCACCTCTAGTGATTCAAATGCATTAGTAGGCTCTGGTTCGACAGGCCCTGAATTGAATAGGATAGAAGATGCTTTAGGATTAATTTAATCACACCGAAGTTGGCGCTACGTGGTCGTCATCTTTCTGATCTGTAGTTCTAACACGATTCCAGACTTCTTGCATTAATTTATCATGGTGCCTTTTACAATAATGAAATTGTTGGTAGGCTTCTCTAAATGAATATGCCTTTTTACCACTAGAAACAAGAAATCCATTGATGGATAACCTACTTTTTTTAACTCCTTTATCTGAGCATTCGGGGAAGCTACATTCTGTCATCGGATTATCTCCTACTTCTTTCCTTCTATAATTATTAAAGGGGCGTTTGCAATAATACTATCTCCGCTATCGCAATTAATTTGTTTAATTATGCCTTTTATTGGTGCAACTATTTCATTCTGCATTTTCATTGCTTCTAAAATTGCCAACACATCTCCTTGTTTTACTTTATCGCCAATACTGACATTCAATGAGATTATTTTTCCAGGTATGCTTGATGATACCGTTCCATTACCAATTTTGATTTTTTTCTTTCTTTTATTTTCCTTAGAATTTTTCTTTCTTTCTCCTTCTACCTTTATTAGGAATTCTCTATTTCTTATTTTTACCTGCCAAGATGTACCTTTCTTTTCTAATTCAACTTCGAATTCTTCATCATCTACAATGACTTTTCTTTTCTCAGTCATTTTGTCACCTTAATACGCTTCTTTTACTTCTCTCATCTGATATGCCGGTTTCGCCAATACTTATTCTAGTATGTTCTTGAAACCACAAACTACCTTTATTTCTTCCTGAAGAAATTTTAATTATTGATTCTTCAGGCTCAAAAAGTAATACTGCAGATATGGCTGCAGCTAACATTCTCTCTTCTAAATCATCCTTCATCTATTCGCCTCATAGTGGTATATTTCCATGTTTTTTAGAAGGTCTGACTTCTTCTTTCTCTAATAAAGCACCCAACGCTCTAATTAACATCATTCTTGTATCTCTTGGCTGAATGACATCATCTAAGTAACCTAGTGATGCAGCACGATACGGATTAGCAAAAGTCTCATTATAATCATCTACTAATCTTTCTCTTTCTTGCTCGGGATTTCCTGCAGTNGATATTCTTTTACGATGGATTATTTGTACTGCTCCACTAGCTCCCATGACTGCAAGTTGCGCACTCGGCCAAGCAACATTGTAATCACCTCTAATGTGTTTTGAAGACATCACATCATANGCTCCACCATANGCCTTTCTAGTTATTACAGTAAGTTTCGGTACCGTTGCTTCAGCATACGAATAAAGTAATTTAGCACCATGGCGTATTATNCCNCCCCATTCTTGACTTGCACCAGGTAAAAAACCGGGAACATCTACAAATGTAATTAATGGTATATTGAATGAGTCACAGAATCTAACAAATCTAGCCGCTTTTGTCGAAGCATCAATATCTAAACATCCTGCAAGAAATTTAGGCTGATTGCCAATTACTCCTACGGTATGTCCGCCTAATCTACCATAACCAATTACTATATTTGGTGCATAATCAGACTGAACTTCTAAGAATGCCCCATCATCCAATACTTCTTCAATTACTTCATTGATATCATAAGGTAAACTGGAGTCATTAGGTATTATTGAATCTAAAATTTCACATAATCTATCNTGAGGGTCTTGACTATTCTTAGTNGNTGCCTTTTCTAAATTATTACTTGGTAAATAACCTACCAATTCTTGTACCAATTCTAAGGCTTCTTGATCATTTACTGCAGTAAAATGTGTGACTCCCGATNTAGATGCATGAGTACTAGCTCCTCCTAAGTCTTCGAAAGTTACTTCTTCATTTGTCACTGTTTTTATCACTTCAGGGCCTGTAATGAACATATGAGACGTCTTATCTACCATNATGACAAAATCGGTTATTGCAGGAGAATAAACTGCTCCTCCTGCACAAGGGCCCATTATCACTGAAATTTGAGGTATCACTCCGCTCGCACGAACATTTCTGAAAAATATTTCTGCATAAGAACCTAAACTGGCAACTCCTTCTTGTATCCTTGCTCCTCCACTATCATTCAAACCAATTACAGGNGCTCCAGTTTTTATGGCCATATCTAAGATCTTACATATTTTTAGCCCATGCATCTCACCGAGAGATCCTCCATAAACTGTAAAGTCTTGAGCGAAACAGTACACTAACTTNCCATTAATTGTCCCATGTCCACAAATTACTCCATCTCCNGGAATAATATTNCTTTCCATATTGAAGTCTTGACATCTATGCTCAACTANNGANTCTATTTCCATAAAACTTTCANAATCCAANANNTGNAGAATTCTTTCTCTTGCAGTCATCTTNCCTTTAGCATGCTGTGCNGNAATTCTTTCATNNCCTCCTCCTGNTTCTGAGNGAGCCTTTCTTCGNCNAAGTTCTTCAGTTCGCTCATCTGCCCCGGACATGTCTGAACGTTGATTGAGTAAGGACGCCCTTGAGCATTCCGACTAAGTTTGTCAAAATATATCCTCTTGCGGTTGTTTGAAAATAGGATACGACCTCGCCAACATGGATAGATATGCGTATAGTCATAGCCAAACCAGGACTAGATGGTCATGATAGGGGTGCAAAAGTAATCACTAGAGTACTTAGAGATGGCGGCCATGAGGTAATATATACTGGTATACGTAAAACTCCTGAAGAAATTATTAACATATTGATTGATGAAGATGCTGATGCATTAGGACTCTCTTCTCTTTCGGGTGCACATGAAGTATTAATACCTAAAATTTGTGAGGAAATGAGAATTTCTGGTTTATCTGATGTTGTCGTTTTTGCAGGCGGCATCATTCCTGAGAAAGATCATCCAACATTATATGATTCGGGAGTTAGAGCTATATTTGGACCAGGCACATACTCAGAAACAATAATAAATTTCTTGATTGAGGTTTCTCAAAGAAAAGAAAGAGGAGATCCAATAGGAGTTGGCGAAGAAACTGGGTGGCATTGGGATTGAGTATGGAATCTAAATTACTGAATTTAGCCATAAATGGAGACAGGAGAAGTCTAGGAAAAATTCTTACAAAAATAGAATCTGGATTCGAACCTAACATCTCTGTACAAAAACCATGGACGCTTGGAGTTACTGGCCCTCCAGGGGCCGGTAAATCAACATTAATAGGCGCTTTGATGTCTAGATGGATTAAGAAAGGTGAAAAAATAGCAGTTTTAGCAGTTGATCCATCTTCTCCAAAATCAGGCGGGGCACTTTTAGCGGATAGAATTAGAATGCAGGGNTCTGAAAAATCTGATTCAATTTTNATAAGATCTATAGCATCCCGTAACCATCCGGGAGGATTNTCTCTATTCATAGGGCATATGATAAANGTTTTATCAGCTTCTGGATGGTCAAAAATAATTATTGAAACTGTAGGTTCCGGNCAATCTCAAACTAGAATAGTTGCCTTNGCAGACCGTATANTATTGGTCGAAGGNCCAGATAGNGGAGATANAATACAAGCNGAAAAAGCAGGCATTTTAGAATTAGCCGACATAGTTGCGGTTAACAAATCAGATATNCCCAATTCAGAGNTAGCATANAACTCATTAAATTCTTCATTATCTNTAGATNAANANAATTCAATTATTACACACCTTGTTTCAGCATTAAATGGAGACGGNATNGATGATTTACTTTCTACAATTGACGAATGNCCAAAATCTTCAGAAAGAGAAATTCTTAGACAGAAAGAAAGACTNCTGTCGTTTTGGGANTCTCGTCTTTTGAANTATGACGGATTAAATGAACTTCTTGTTAACTTATCTACCGGAAGTATAACACTTGATGAAGCAGTGGACATTATTGATAAGAGATAAATGNGGAACTAANATGGATGANAAATTAGCAAACAATCTAACTNTAGATCACGTTTCTCACTCCATAGGAGGTNTNGGCGGTCATGCTTTTCGTAGAATAACTCATATTTCNATGTTTATTATTCCTCTCTTATATTATCAAAGTGGAAATGAAATAGCTNCATATTTNAATATCAATCCACAACAATTTGTTAGTTTNGTTTGTATTACTATTTTNCTAATAGAAGCTATTAGATTAAAATCGGGGTTAGTAATTATTGGCCAAAGAGAATACGAATCCAATCAAATTTCGGCTTTGGCATGGGGGGCTCTCTCTGTTTCCCTAGTATTTCTGATAGTTCCAGAGCAAAATTATGATGGTTTGAAATCAGGCATGTATGGAATTCCTCTGATTTTTGGACTTACATTTGTAGATCCTTTAATGGGAGAGGTCAAAAGGCAGAAAAAAGACATTAAAATGGCCATAATAGTCGGATTATTTTGTTCATATTCTATCTGGTTAGGATGCAGTTTATGGTTAGATACACCTCTAATAATATCTATTCTTTTGGCGCCCTTGACTGTACTTGGAGAAATACCTCAAGTAAAATACATTGATGATAATGCTACAATGATTTTATTCCCTCTGGCTGCATTAATGATATTACTGCCTTTTGTGTAGATTTTTACCCGTCATCTTTACATTGCAATTAACCTCCGATTAAATGTTGACTATGGTGCCTGAAGATAATGAGCCTGAATTATCACAAAATGTATATTTACTAATATGGGCCTTAGCCTCATTCGTTTCTATGGTTATTTTCATAAGATTTTTCTAATCTTTTTTTACTTATCAGATTATTTTGATAAGCATATGTTTATTTATTTTTGAATATTGGTAGTATTATGTGTGGTATTATTGGATTGTTAGGCAATTCGGACAATTCAGTTGCCAATTCTATGCTCTCGTCTCTATCACATCGTGGACCCAACGGAATGGAAATATTCTCTGACATTATCTCTAATGGTTCGATTACACTTGGACATGCAAGACTTTCAATTGTAGATTTACAAAATTCAAAACAACCCTTAGGTTCTGATCATGGGTCAGTTCTTATTCAAAATGGACAGATATATAATTATAAATCAATAAAATCAGAGATAAGTAATTATCCATGGAGAACAAATGGTGATGGAGAGGTCATATTAGCATTAAACAAGCATTCATCAAAGTCCAGATATGAGTTTTATAAGCCTGTTGAAAGTAGATTTAACGGCTATATTCGAGTAACAGATAACTATCTTGAAATAAATAATCCTGCAACAACTCATAATTCATGGGTACAAAAACTTGACGGAATGTGGGGATTCGCATTATGGGATTCTTGTAAACAGGAATTAATATTAAGCCGTGATGCAATGGGGATAAAGCCACTTTTTAGGACTATATTGGATGATGGAACATTACTTTTTGCATCAGAAATAAAGGCCTTTTATCAACATCCTGATTTTTCCCGAAGGCCTGATATAAATGCTATTTATGCACGTCTAGCCTATGAATACTCAATTGACAATACGACTCTATTTGAAGGAGTTACTCAAGTAGAACCTGGTACAATTGAGACCTGGTCTTTAGATTCAGATGGTAAAGCAGTATTGACTGGGATTAGTAAATTTTCTTCAGAAAAGATATCTCCAGATAAAAATTGGGATCCTATTTCGGGTTCTAAAAAATTACTTAGTAGCCTGCGAGATGGAGTCCAGGATAGATTCATGTCCGATGTTCCAATAGGCGTCGTACTTTCTGGAGGCCTAGACTCAAGTATTATCGCTGCTTTATGTCATGATTCTGCGACTGCTACAAATAGCAACATTCCTGAATGCTGGACCGTTGCAGGTAGTGAAGAAAATCCTGATTATATTTTTTCAGAATCCGTTGCTAATCATCTGGACTTAAAATTTAATCCTAAAATTATAGAAAACGATGTTTTTTATAAGCAATTACCAAATTTTTCTTGGCATGGAGAAGATTTGGATATTTCCGTTCTTTTTTGGCAGCCATTATTCCAAGAAATGTCAAAGCACGTTTCTGTTGGTTTATGTGGTCAAGGGGCGGATGAATTACATGCTGGATATCAAAGATATAAGGACTTAGATTCACATTATAAGTTAATTAAGTCTAGGCTAGATGATACTAATAATTCATTAGATTTGAATTTCCCTACAGGCCCAGGGAGTCCATGGCGGGATAAGAAAATTTTTCATAACAATAATTTTTCAAATTTGATTTCTACTCTCCAATTCGAAATAGACAGGGGCCAATTATCTAACTTCCAATTAAGATTGGCCGATCGCCATAGTATGGCTTTCGGTTTAGAGGCAAGAGTGCCATTTCTGAATTATAGACATCGCCACGAGTCATATAAAGTGCCATTAAATTGGAAAGTATCACATAAAGAAGAAAAGATGGCTCTACGTGAAGCAGCCAAATTAACAAAATTACCTAAAATAGTTACAAATAGGCCCAAAATGCCTGCAGGAACAGCTACTACTCCTAGTTTATTGTCATCATTCATGGAAGAATTGACTCCTCATGCCATAGAATGGAGTAAAGAATATGGAATTTTATCCGATATCCTCAGAAAACAACCCGATATGGCAGTGGGGATAAGATTGTTCCATTCATTACACATGACTGAGAGAGGTGTTAATTTCAGTAAAAACAACTTGATGGATTTGCTGGAAGATGTTGGTTCATGGG
>NHGE01000060.1 GCA_002172375.1 Euryarchaeota archaeon TMED129
TTAGAGAACTTCGAAGGCATATGAAGTGGGGTAATTTGACTGAGTATGTCCGCGCATTAGAGGAGAAAGGTGAGCTTCTCAGAATAAGTACCCCAGTTGATTTAAAGTTTGAAGTAGGTTGTATTGCTGATTACTTGGTGAAAAGAGAAGGTCCTGCAGTGATATTTGATCAACCAAGACTTTCAGACGGTACTATTAGTAGATTTCCACTTGCAATGAATTTGTACGGTACTAGAGAAAGAACAAATATGGCACTAGGAGTTACAAAACCAAGAGAAATAGGAGATAGGATGGTAGCACTAATGAAACCAGATATTGGTGCAATACTAAGAGCACCATGGAAAGGGATAAATTTAGCCTTAGAAGGGATGTCTATGGCTCCTAAGAAAATAAAAAGAGGAGTTTGTCAACAAGTAGTAATAGAAAATCCAGATATGACAAAATTACCAATACCAACAACTTGGCCATTAGATGGAGGGCCATTTATTACATTACCATTAGTAGTTACTAAAGACCCAAATACGGGAATTCATAATATGGGAATGTATAGAAGTCAGGTATTTGGGCCAAAAGAAGTTGGATTACATTGGCAAGCACATAAACATGGAGCAGATCATGCTGAAGAGTCCGGAGATAAGATGCCGGTTGCAATTTGTCTAGGAGGGCCGCCAGAAGTTATGTTCAGTGCTATTTCACCATTACCTGATAATTTATCAGAATATGAATTTGCTGGATTGTTAGGTAAAAAAAGACTGAAGATTGTTAAATGCAAGACTAATGATTTATGGGTTCCTGCAGAATGTGATTTTGTGATTGAAGGGTACACTATTCCTGGAGAAACTAGACTAGAAGGGCCTTTTGGAGATCATTTTGGCCATTATTCATTATCTGATCAATATCCAGTAATGCACATAACAAAAATTACACATAGAAAAGATCCCATTATTCCAATGACCATTGTTGGAGTTCCTCCGATGGAGGATGGTTATCTTGGAGAAGCAATAGGTGATGCTTTTAGGCCAGTACTTCAATTTCAACATAGAGATGTAATAGATTTATTTTTACCTCTAGAAACTGGTTTCCATAATCTTGCTATTGTTTCTTCCAAACAACGTTATCCCAGACAAGCAAGAAAAACTGCACTAGGTCTATTAGGTGCAGGCCAAATGATGTTTTTAAAAGTGATAATTTGTGTTGATGCAAAACATCCTGTTAAAGATCTAGAGTGTTTACTTGATGTTTTAGAAAATAATGTGGATATTCCCAACGATTTAGTATTTTTAGAGGGGATGGTGGCTGATGCATTAGAGCACGCTTCTCCTGAAGAGAACATACATACTAAATTACTCATAGATGCTACAAGTAATGAAAAAATAACAAATAAGGAAACTAATACAGATATATCTAAATCCATTGAAATATCTTCTTCGGCAGTTGAAGGAGTAACCGAATCAAGAATGTTGAGGCCAAATATGATGGTTGTAACAACTAACATTGAGGGCGGCCCGAAACCAGAAGAAAGTATGGAAGAAGAAAATGAAGAATTAGCTTGGCAACAGAGAGAGAAAATTTCAAAAATTTGTAAAGATATTTGGAGTTTAGAAGGATCTAATAATCTAAAATGGCTATTCATAACTGATGATGATATAGATTTGAGAGCTAAAAATTGGAAAAGAAAACTATTATGGCAATTATTTTGTAGATTTGATGTATCAAGAGATATTCACTTTGATGATGAGAAAAAACGTTTAGCATGGGATGCTACTGCCCCTATACCCTCTAAAAAAGGAGATATTCCTGTCAGAAGATGGCCCGCAGTAACACTTCATAATTCAGAAACAATTGAAAATGTTGAGAGTATCATGAAGGAAATGGGATATTGATGGGATTTAAAGAAATACTTGAATTTATAAAAATTGAACATACTTTATTTTCACTACCATTTGTTTTCATTGGTTATATCCTAGCCCACAATCAGTTCTGGTCTGAGCTTTCATCAGATAGATTTGGGGTCGACATTGTCTGGATTCTAATTGCAGCGGTGGGAGCGAGGGGTTTGGCAATGTCATTAAATAGAATAATTGACAGAGACATAGATGCGTCTAATCCTCGTACTGAAAACCGTCATCTGGCTTCTGGGACTATGACAATCAGGACTGCATGGATCCTCTCAGCGATCTTTCTTGGGATGCTTCTTTTCGGGGCTTGGCAGCTCAATGAAGTCGCCTTGAAAATGTCTTGGCTACCGGTTCTTGTATTCCTAATATACCCATTTACCAAGCGTTACACGTGGCTCTGCCACTTCTGGCTTGGGCTTTGCTTGGGACTTGCTCCGGCAGCTGCTTGGGTTGCTGTCACCGCTGACTTGCATGGATGGGAGACGATTACAGGAGTGCAAGACATATACAGCCATGGACATGGGGGATTCTTCTGGTACCCAGAAGTCTTCTTCATTTCATTGGGAGTAGCCTTATGGATAACCGCCTTTGACATAAACTACGCTAGGATGGATATGGAAAGCGATATCAAAAATGGAATTCACTCATTTCCTTCTAGATTTGGTGAGAAGGCAACTACGAGGACATCGATACAACTGACGCTTCTCTGGTTTGCATGCTTCGCTATCTCGAACCCGGTAGATGAGATCTGGTTTCTAATTGCAGCAGGAGTGATGTGTGTTCTGAATATTGGAGTTGTCTTGTACAGGGATAGATTGCCTGACTTCCAAACGACTCTGTTTCGGGTTTCGATGTTAACCGGATGGGTTCTACTGGCTGCGATAATGATGACTGACCCTTCAAATGTAGAAAAATGGGCTAGTGGTGTGTAATATGTTCATTCTTGATTCAGAATATAGTACAGCCGGAGACCAACAGCAGGCCATAGATACATTAGTCGAACAAATAGATGCTGGGAAAGAAAGATGTATTTTAGTAGGAGTTACGGGTTCTGGTAAGACATTTGCAATGGCAAATATAATTAAAAGATTGCAAATACCGACTCTTATTTTGTCTCATAATAAAACGTTAGCTAGACAATTATGGCAAGAGATGTCCGATTTATTTCCTCAAAATGCAGTTGAGTATTTTGTAAGTTATTATGATTATTATCAACCTGAAGCATATATTCCAGGTAGAGATTTATTTATTGATAAGGAGTTACAGATGAATGAAAGAATTGAACAGGAAAGATTTTCCACAGTGGCATCACTTGTTTCTAGGCCGGATGTAATTGCAGTGGGATCTGTATCAATAATTTATGGTTTAAACCCCCCGGAAGTATTTGAGCAAAATCATCTAAGGATACATGTTGGACAAATTTGTACCCCTAGAGAAATAGTACATGAATTAGTGAACTTACAATATCGGAGANTAAAGGGCGAAATTTTGAGAGGAGACATAAGGTTACGCGGTGAAGTACTAGATATTTGGATGCCTAGTAGAGATGATCCATTACGTATTAAATTCAATTGGGAAGGCATAGATAGCATACAAGTTTGCGAATCTGTATCATGGGAAAAATTAGATGAAATTGAAGAAGCATGGATTCATCCAAGAGAATTCTACATGACAGATGAAGAAAAATTTACAGAAGCATTGAAGGATATTGAAGAGGAAATGGAAAATAGGAAAAAATACTTTGATTCTAAAAATATGGAATTAGAAAGTCATCGTATTGAACAGCGTACATTGTTTGATTTAGAGATGTTATCAGAAATTGGTTCATGTAAAGGGGTTGAAAATTATTCTCTTCACTTTGATGGTAGAAAGCCTGGCCAAAGAGCATACTGTCTCTTGGATTTCTTTGCGAAAAATGCTGAAAAATTTCATGGAGGAGCAGAAAATTATCTAGTAATCATGGATGAATCGCATGTTACACTACCACAAGTAGGAGGTATGTTTGGAGGTGATTTTTCAAGAAAGAAGAATCTTGTTGATCATGGTTTTAGACTACCCTCTGCCTTCGACAATAGACCACTGAAGATTGAAGAATTTCAAGAATTAATTCCAAAGATGCTCTATGTTAGTGCTACACCAGGAGAAAGAGAATTAAGNCATTTAGCAGAGATAAACAAACAAAAAATACCAGATGGATTACTACATGTAAGAAGTAATGGAGGCGGAGGTAATGCAGATCTAAAAAAACCCAAGGTTAAACAAACAATGGAAGAANTATTAGAAGATGTTGATCAAATAGCTAAAATGGAAATAAGACCTACTGGATTATTAGATCCTAGAATAGAAGTAAGGCCTACAGAAGGACAGGTACAAGATTTGTTAAGTTTAATTAATGATAGAATTAATGCTAATGAGCGAGTTTTGGTTACAGTTTTAACAATAAAATTTGCTGAAGAGGTTTCAGAGTACCTTCAAAAAATGGGCATAAAAGCACATTACCTGCATAGTGAAATAGATACTTTAGAAAGAACAGAAATAATAAAAGCATTAAGGATTGGTCATATTGATGTAATTGTAGGAATTAATTTACTAAGAGAAGGTTTAGACATACCAGAAGTATCACTAGTTGCAATTTTTGATGCAGATAAACAGGGCTTCCTAAGAAATGAAAGGTCACTNTTACAAACAATTGGAAGGGCATCTAGAAACGAAAATGGATTCGTAATTCTGTATGCAGATGCTATTTCACCATCGATGAAAGCAGCAATCAATCAAACTATTTCTAGAAGAAATCGACAAATAAAATACAATGAAGAAAATAATATTATTCCAAAAACAATTACGAAAACTATACCAANCATGGGAATAGAAGTTGAAGATTTAGTTTCTGGGTTAGCAGGAAAGGGNGAAAAGGGNGGNAAGAGATTAGTAAAAAAGACATCAAGAAAGAAAGGNGTAGACAAATTAACCAAGAAATTCAATCTGGGTGCAGGANTATGGAATTCTTCGGATTCAGTTCTTGATAATATATCACAACCGGATGATTTGGTACAAGAAAATACCAAAATTGATGAAATGGGAATTGAGCAAGACATTTTAATCATGAAATTAAGAAAAGAGATGCACCAGGCTGCAGAAAGATTAGATTTTGAAAGAGCGGCCTCAATTAGAGATAGGATTTATCAAATTGAAAATGCGACGGATTGAAGTTGTGATGTCTAGTCGGTCTAATCGTGCCTAAATATAGCAAGGATGATTTTGATGTCCCAGTTAAGGATTATGACTTTACAAAAGTGAATGATGTTTCTTCACTAATTGATCAAATGAAAGATGCTGGAGGATTTACGGCTAGTAAATTAGCAAGAGGAAGAGACATACTGAGAAATTCTATGTCGAAATCAAATGATGAGGGTATACTAAATTGGTTGTCTTTCCCGGCTTGTTTATGTGCCACTGGAACTAGGGGTTTTTTTCTAGAAGCAATAAAAAATAAAAATTTCAATGTGATAATTACGACCTGTGGAACTTTAGATCACGATATTGCAAGAACATATGAAAATTATTTTCATGGTGATTTTAATTTGGATGATATTGCATTAGGAGATGAAGGACTCAATAGATTAGGTAATGTCATTATTCCGAATGAGTGTTATGGAGAAATCCTAGAGAATATATTAATTCCATGGTTAGATGAAATAGAGGAGGAAAGAAAGAAAGAAAATCCAGATAATCCATGGTTAGGATTTGGATCTGTTGAGCTTTGTTGGGCAATAGGTAAAAGAATAACTGATGAAAATTCATTATTATATTGGGCTGCAAAGAATAAGGTCCCAATAGTTATTCCTGGATTATCTGATGGTGCTATTGGAGCGCAATTATTTATGCATAGACAGAAAAATCCTAATTTTATGATTGATTTTTTAGCTGATGAGCAGGTTCTTTCTGATCTGACCTGGACAGCAAAAGAAAGTCATGCACTAATGGTTGGTGGAGGAATATCCAAACATCATGTCATTTGGTGGAATCAGTATAGAGGGGGTTTAGATTCGGCCGTAGGGATTACTACAGCATCAGAATATGATGGTTCTTTATCCGGAGCAAGGCTAAAAGAAGCGATTTCTTGGGGCAAAATTAGACCGGAGGCACCACAAGTAGTTATTGAAGGTGATGCGAGCTTAATATTACCGATTTTAGGTGCTGATTTATTCAGATAATGTCGAAAATTAGATTACAACCCAACAGTAATGGCTAATAATGCCTCTATGGTGCGAAGGGTCATGTCCGTTAGCGATATGGTACAAGGAATGATTGATGAATTGACTGCAGTAATGACTGATGCTGGAAAGCACGATGGTGGAAATTCCGCTGCAGGAACACGTGTAAGAAAGGCTATGCAAGCTGTAAAAGGATCTGCACAAGCAGTACGCCTACAAGTACAAAACGACAAGAACTCTCGTTAATTATTTCTTAATTAAAAAAATAGTTCAGAATGGATTCAAAGGTTTTGTGCAAGCAACTCCATGAGTCCTGTACGCAAAGGCGTGGGGGGATGCCAGCCATCTCCTCCCGCCCTTAACATTACTTTATTCAAAAAGGCCAAGTCTGGCCTTAATCTATTGTTTATTCTGTTTTCCTTTACTGGATTAGGTATCCTAGATAATGATTCTACAGTATGAGAATAATTAATTGTATTAATATACCTTAACCATAACATCTCTAATTCTTCAAAAACAGAATCATTAAACCATGCCCTCCTTCCACATAGGTGTAAATGGCCATTAATGTCATTAAATGTGTCAGACAGTAGTAACATAACTATTGCTTCAACTGCATCTTTTATGTTAACCCAGTAATGAGCTTCTTCAGTATTGAGAGGTGGTTGATTATCATTTTTAACATACTCCAGCCACTCATAAATTATATTTGATCCCCATTTATTTTTACCGTTCGGTATCAATAAATCATATATTGAAATTATAACCCTAGGTCTGGTATTGGTAGTTGATCCAGGAACTATCATAATATCTGAATCATCATCAATGTCTATTCCAATTTTTATTGTTTTATGAGATGGNNTATCAACTATTGAAACTCCTGCTCTGACAAGCCTATCTTCTAATGCAATATAAAAAAAATCTTTATTTCCGTTTATACTAACTTCTATGGTCATTTTACCACTTAGGCTAATATTGGTTCAACAGTATCTAGTTTGGAAAAGTGAATTAAAGTGTCTTTAAGAATTGTAATTATTAAATCTATTTCTTCTGAAGTTAAACCAAAATGGGGTGTGAATCGAATAGCATTGTGACCTCCATGAATTATACCTAAACCGTGACGTCGGCACCATTCCTCAACTAGACCTGGGCCGACAACTGTAAATCGGTTTGGATCTAGTTCAGCACTCAACAACAAACCAGTACCTTGTACCTTAGTGATAAAACCTGGTAATTCTTCTGAAAGCGAATTTAATTTTTCTAAGAATTCAAAACCTCTATCAATAATATTATTCCTTAACTGTGGCGTTATATTATCCAATACTGCAACGGCTGTNTCTAGAGCCCTAGGGTTAGTGGTCATAGTATTTCCATATATTCCCACAGAATACAGATTAGCAGCCCTTTCACTTAAACCAACAACGGATAATGGATATTGTCCTGCATTAAGAGCTTTGGACCATGTTTCCATATCAGGNGGCATGCAATCCTCAAATCCTACATAATCTACTATACTTAGACAACCTTGGCCCCTTAAGCCCGCCTGTATCGAATCTACCAACAACAAGGTACCGTTTTCGTCACATAATCTACGTGCCTCATCATAAAATTCCCTAGTAACACACAATCCAGGATTTCCTTCACCCATCACGGGTTCAATGGCCATTAATTCTATGAATTCATCATTTTTATAAGCTTCAGAAAAAGCTTCTTGAAGTCCGGTTATATCATTTGGATCAACAAGTATTAGATTATCTCTATCACGAAAGCTAGCAAGTTTGGAATCATATTTTGCTTTGCATGAATCTGATATCTGGGCCGGACGATCGGTACGTCCATGAAAGCCTTGAGTCAATGCTAATAATTTTGTTCTTTTACCTTCATGACGGCCTCCTGGAGAAGTCATATTGTAAGAATTAACATCAGAAATCCTGAGGGAAATAGTTACNGATTCAGAACCACTGTTGAGGCAAACAAATTTTTCAAANGGACAATTGCCTCTTTTATGGCCAACTTCTTTCTTTAGACTATCTGATAATCTTTTATGACTAAATGAAGGAGTCATGACATTTGCCATAACCCAATTTTCTTTCATGGCAGATATTACTGTCTCAGGACCATGTCCCATTCCAAGCATACCATAACCTCCATTATCATGTAAAACTGCACCATGAGATGTAATTATCCAAGGTCCTCGCGCTGAAATTGCAATATATGGATTAATAGTNTCTTTAGAATAGAAATTAACGTAATCATTCTGTAATAATGCAATTAAATTCACTTCATCCATGTTTAAGATATCCTGACCAAAATCATGTACTAACTTATCTTGATTAGAAATTGCTTCATCTACAGCCAGACGAAGTAAGGGATCTATATCACTAAATTTTGAAATTAATGAGTCACTCAAACCAATAGTTTGAGGNTTGCCTGATTTATTTCTAATTTCTTGAAGTTGGTCGAGAACCGATGTCATCGACCTTACGAGAGGTGGTTATGTTCATCAATCTATTCTGAAAATAATTTCTTTTCAAAAAAAANTTNAGTGTCAAATTGATAAAAATAATAAATTCTGATAATCACTCAAATAATTAAAGTAAAATTAATTTTTCAATTGAAAACTTCAATTTAAAATAAATTNTTATATTGAATTATCAATATGATTTATGGAATATATATAAGTGCCGTTCTTACCTTGGCNTGCCTGAGGAAGATGCCGCGGGGATGCACAAACACCTTTCAGAGGAAATAAAATGAATGAAGAATATAGAATACAAGAATTAATACAAAGAGAAGTATATGTTGGCGATAAATTAGTGGGAATTATCACCGGAGAAAGATTTCATCCAAGTGATGATTACGTAAAATCAATGAGATTGCAAGTNGTTGATAATATTGCCAATGAATATATGAGGAAACCAGCAGAATATGCACCTCTTTCAAAAGAATTGGTACATAGCATACGTTCCGATGGAGGCGTAAAATTATCAAAATCAATGAGAGAGTTACAGCGTAGATGGAGAAATACAATAAGAATTGATGAAAAACTGTATGCACCCGATGAATTACGTGATAGAGCAGTATTGGACAATGATGGAGCAGATATTGGCAATGTTATTGACTTAGTAAAACTAAAACGTACATACAAAGGATTAGTAGTTAAGCCTCATTTTAGAATGAAAACTAAATATGATCTACCAGAAACAATTATTGTACCAGTAGGACAATTATCTAGAACAACGGCAAGATTAGATGAAATAATACTTAAATGTTCAGCTAAAAGATTAACCACATTGCCAAGTTATTTAAAATTAAATAGTGATGATGTGGCTTTCGATAATGAATAAGAAATTAGAGTAGTGTTCAAAAACAATACTCATCTCGCGGAACTACACAGGGACGTGTAGCTTAGTCTGGCTGGAGCACCCGGCTGATAACCGGGAGGTCGCAAGTTCAAATCTTGTCATGTCCACCAAAAACAAGTTTGTGTCAATCGGCATAATCATGAACAACTTACTCTTCGAGATGAACAATATGCCAGTGGTTAGTGGTTCAGGCGGGCAAAACGTTGCTGATTCACTGGCAAAAATTTTAGAAATGGAATATATTAGATTAGAAGATAGAAAATTTCCCGATGGCGAGGGTTATGTGAGAGTCCCTGGTGAAGAAATAGACAAAATCAGATCTGAANCTGTAATATTAGTTTCTAATACATATCCTGATTCAAATATCCTAAAAACAATTTTATTGTTAAAAGCAATTGGAGACGTTAGAAAAGGCGATTTATCCAATCTCAAAGGAGAAGAGCCACAAGAATTATCTGATGTAGGGAAAGGAATACTACTCGCAATACCTTATTATGGATATTCAAGGCAAGATAAAAGATTTTCAAAGGGTGAAGTGGTTTCTGCAAGAGTGATTGCTAACATTATGGCAAATTATTGTGATGGAATGGTGATATTAGACCTTCATGAAAAGAAAGTTATGGACAATATGGAGTTCCCCATTATTTTTGTAAGTTCGATGATAGAAATCGCTAAAAAGTTAGAAAAAGAAGTTTTTCCTGATTTTATACTAAGTCCGGACAAAGGAGCAATAGATAGAGCATCAAGAGTTGCTAAATTGATAGGATGTGAATTTTCATATTTAGAGAAGAAGAGAATAGATGCACATACTATTGAGCATACGCCAAAAGATTTGGACGTATCAGATAAAATTGTTGCAATTGTTGATGATATGATTAGCACAGGAGGAACTATATGTAGAGCAAGTGATGCTTTACGGCGACAAGGTGCTTTAGAAGTACATGCAGCATGTACACATGGATTGTTTACAGGAGGTGCTATTTCAAAACTGGCTAATCATGTAGATGGGGTCCATAGTACCGATTCTTTATCTAACCCTAGAGGAGTAGTTTCATGTGCTCCTGCACTTTCTAGAGGCGTAAAACAACTATTAGAGACAATTTAGATATATTATTTCCAATGCGTTGCGTTTATATCAGCCATGTCGTGCGACGGCTTACCTACATGAGGAGATTATCTAATGAGTGTACATATATCTTTTGAAACCCCACAAGACATACAAGAGTCCGTCTACGAAATGGTTAAGGCCATTGGAAAAAATGAACGAGGGCGTTTGAAAAAGGGTGCTAATGAAGTAACTAAAGCTGCAGAGAGAGGTACTGCTCTAATGATAGTGATGGCAGAAAATGTTAGTCCAGGTGAATTATTAGCTCATATACCAATGATTTGTAAAGAAAAAGAAATACCTTACATCTATGTTGCTGATCAAACATATCTTGCTGAAGCTGCTGGTATGAGTACTGGAACAAAAACTGCTGCAGTAGCAATAATGACTATGGAAAAGGATGCAAAAGATAGGTTTGATGAGATCAAAGGTCACTTTGAAACACTATCAAAATAAATTTTAACATAGGAGAGAGTAATTATGGCAAAAGAAGCATGGCCTGCAGAAGTTGTTGAAATTGTAGGAAGAACTGGTATGACTGGTGAAGCAACTCAGGTTAAAGTAAGAGTCAATGACTCAAATAATCCAAGAGATATTGGGAGAATAATCGCTAGAAATGTTGTTGGACCAATAAGAGTGGGCGATATATTAATGCTCAGAGATACTGGAAGAGAAGCTCGTCGCTTAGGAACTAGGTAGGTGTTTTAATGCCAGAAAGAAGGATTTGTAGTTTCAGTCATGAAGAAATAGAACCTGGTACAGGAATGATGTTTGTCAGAAGAGACGGTGCAGTAATGTGGTTTAAAGATAGTAAAGCAAGGAAAAATTCACTTAAACTAAAGCGTAATCCTAGAAGAATGAAATGGACACAACGCTATGAAAAGGGCGGAATAAAATAGAATCTATTTATTGAGCAGTAATCCTATATTGTACTCTTGCTCTATCATTATCATCTATTGGGAATTGGTCCGGAGGAGATGCTTCTCCGCAATCTGTGTTGTCAATTACTGTAACATAAGTGCCTGGTTCAACATTTACTTCGATATTCGTATTTGACGTATCTTCATCGCTAAGCTGAGCATAGTAATTAAATTCGTTACATTCCTTATAATCATTGTAATTATTATTTGACATGGTATATAGATCAATATTTGGACCATCCAATACTTCTAGAGTTATTTTGATTGTTACAACGCTGTCGATAGTCCATTCCAATTTCATATGCCCATCTTCATCAATGAATATTGTATCATCAAAAAGCTCCCTTTCGGGGCTAATGG
>NHGE01000061.1 GCA_002172375.1 Euryarchaeota archaeon TMED129
TATTGGCCCTCTATCTGGTAAATCTACATGAGGCAATTCTCCTCCTACTAAATCACCAGAATCATCACCAATAGTATTAGTATGGCCAAGCCCGAGTTGCCCTACAGAATTTCCTCCCCAACATACCAGTGAATCATTCGTACCATTATTAACAACAGCACAGGCGTGATTTGAACCAGCTTCTACTGATGTTCCATTCCACGTACCAATAGTTACAACATTGATATTTGCCCCCATTTCACGGTATCCATCTCCAATTGCGCCTGATCCTGATAACCCTGCACTACTGCCTAACTTGTCATTTTCACCCCAACATCTTATTGCACTGTCATTAGTAAGTGCACAAGAAAATGTTTCACCAATTGCAATATCTGTGAAAGTTATATCTTCTCCTACATCGGTGAAATATAAGTAACGCCCCATTTCAAATTCTTCATCGCCATAATCTTCTGTGTTACCATGGCCTGTTTTACCGAATGATCCATCTCCCCAACATTTCATTTTTTGATTTGTTCCGATCGCACAAGCTGAATTATCTCCAAGAGATATAATACTGACATCGGCATTATTGGCATAAAAAATCTGACCTTTTTCTGATAAATCTTTAGAACTAAATTCCCATTCACTTATTGTTCCAATTTGTGTACTAAGTATCATAAGGAATACTAGCATAATTGCCTTGAATTCTTTCCTACCGTACATGTCCATGCCTGCGAAGTGTTTCGCACTATTAATCATGTACCTATCATGAATGGGTTTTTCTCGGCTAAAATTAAAAAAACCCTTTTTTTCACAACTTTTGACCGATAGAATAATGTATAATTTATATTCTGACATTAGATAAAATTGGTGTAAAGATGACAGATCATGATGGGTTAAATTTACGATACATGCAAGTTCATATCTCTATAGAATCTGGAAAAAATTTACCAGGTTCTTCTTGGATAGATTCCTTCTCTAAGATAGAATTTTTATCTTTAATTGGAAAAAATCCTAATGGCCTTCTTTGTTTCGCCTCATTTGATTTTGAAGATGACGAAATTCTTTCAAAAACATACAAAGAATTAGAAATATTAGAAGTAATATCGAAAACTAATAAATCAGCATTAGCGAAAATAATGCTGACGGGCCCAGTTGCAAAGTTATTTTCTGGTAATTTGAATTGCTGGTGGGTTACTCCATCTTATCTTACCAGTACTGGAATGGTATTATCACTTCGTGGAACTAAGGAGGATTTTCAAATTGTGAAAAATCATTTTTCAAAATTAGTAGGTAATGGATTTTCAGTGAAGATTGGTAAAGAAACTATTGAAAAATCTTTTTTAACGGAAATGCTCAACAAAAAACAAAAATTAGTTTTGGATAAGGCGATAAGTATGGGTTACTATAAGCGTCCAAGGGAATGTACACAAAGAGAAATTGCTACAATTCTTGACATTAAACAATCAACTGTATGCGAGCATTTACAATTATCAGAATCTAAAATTTTAAATTCAATCAATATCTGATTTAAGAATTCAAAAGTTAAAATTAAATCATCGGACCTCTAATAAAGAAAGCAATCATTAGTAGAATCAATAAAGTTCCACAAATTGAAAAAATTCTTTTACTGAAAANAGGATCAAGGAATGATTTTGTTAATTTATTTCCAAAAATAGTCCAAACAATCATTGCAGGTATACAAATACTCAAAGTTATGAAAATTATCGTCATAATTCCCACTATCCCTCCTCCCATCGGTTCTATAAATTGGCCCATTATCATTATTACAAACGCCCATTCTTTACCATTAAAAAACTGCATCATTATNCCAGTCTTTAAACCTAATTTACCTTTATCAGCGCTCAAATCAATTAGTTCTAAATCAAAATTAAACATTGCTACTCCCATGAAAAATAAAAAAATTAAACCTATCCAATGAAGAATAATTTTTCCGTTATCATTATTAATCAAGGATTCTATCGTAAGGCCTACCAATAATTCCATTATAAGTAAGCCAATTGCCATCCCTGCGATTAGTGAGACATTACTTTTTTTCCCAAATAATCCACTGTGGGCAAANGAGGTAAGAGCATTTGGGCCGGGTATCGCCAATCCGATGGCAATTATGNNNAATAGCTCTAGTAATGAAGTTGTTATNCTCATAAATACACCTAAAATAANATTAATTAGGATAATTAAAACATCACAAAGAACTTAGTAAATTATCTTCGAGAATGACCTTTGCTTGTTGTATCCAACCTTGTCTCCTAATTCTTCCTGGAAAATGCTCTATTGCATCATTAACAACGTCTGCAATTTCATCATTCATTTTTGATATTTGATCAAAAGTAGTTATTCCTATTAAATTCAACTTTTCTTCTAAGGTACTATCAATTCCCTTTATCATTTGCAAATCATCTTCTCGNCCTCTTGCTCTGCCAATGANATCAAAGTCAACCAAATGACCTTTTACATCAACTCTAGCTAATATGTACTCCTTCGGTGTCATTTTATCTTCTTCACCTCTCAACCTTTCTAATTCAGTACTAATTTCTTCTTCTAATTCTCTTTTTATTCGCTCTTTTTCTGATTCTCGCATACGNTTATTCATTCTTTCTTCTTCAGCCTTCTTCTTCCTTGCTTCAGCCTTCTTCTTGACATCGTCTCTTGCTTTTTGCATGGCCTTTTTCTCTGCAAGTATCCTTTCTTCAGCAGTCATCTTTGACTTATCTTCTCTCTCTGCTATTCTAATTGCTCTTAATCTTATTTTTTCATCTTCTTTTATTTGCTTCTCAAGATTAATTCTTTCTTCTTTTACTTTTTCTTCTTCTTTTTCTGCAGCAGCCTTTCCTCTCATAGCCTCTTTCGCTTTCTTTTCTTCTTCAATCCTTGAAACTTTCATATCACTAGCCTTTTTTGCCATATCAGCATGAGCCTTAGTCTCGACTTTCTGCTTTCTTTCAGCTTCTTCTCTGGCCAGTGTTTCTGCACTGACTTGAGCCATTGTTTCGATATACCTTTCAGTTTCGTCTTTGAGAACTCTTTCTGTAGCCTTTCGTTTCTTTATTTCTTCCTGAGAACGTCTTTCAGCTTCTAGTTTTTGCTTATTCTGCTCTTCTAGTTGCTTCTTTAACTCTGATATAGTATTCTTCTGTTTGATCGTTTTTTCCTCTAACTCTCTTCTAATCTTTGCTTCTTCTAAAACAAGCCTTTCAGTCTCCTGTTTTGTCTTCTTCGCAATTTCATACTTTTTCTTGGATTCTGCAAATGACTTTTTCAACTTTTTAATTTCTTCTTCTATTTTCTTAGCCTTTATCTTATCTTCTTCTGCCTTTTTCTCAGCTTCTTTTGCTAACATTTCTTCCCTTTGAGTATCCTTTTCCATTTTTTCATTATTTTTCCTAAAAGTTTCTAATTCCTTCTCAACTTCTTCTCGTCTGACTAAAATGTCAACTGCAGACTTTTCGGCTTGTTTATGCTTCTTTCGAGATGCTTCTAAAATCTCTTTCTTTTCTACTGAAGTTCCTTTTTCTTGCTGTACTTCATTGTGTAATTTTTCTATCTTCTGACGTTTTTCATCATTTTCTTTATTTATTTTGTCTATTGCTTTTTCTTGTTCTAATAACTTCTTTTCAATCTTTTTCCTATCTTCGATATTTGTTTGAATTAACTCTTCAACATTATTTAACTCAAGCTTGGTTTTCTTTAATTTTACAGTTAATTCATGTTCTTCTGCCTCAAGACCCTTCAACTTTCTTTCAGCCTCTACTCTTGGCTTGACTTCAGCTTGATACTTTCTATCTCTCTCTGCCCTTAATTTCGCTGCAACTTTACCTTCAGATATCGCTGCCTCCTTCTTCTTTTTTATTTCTGTAATTTTCTTTTTTGTTTGCTCTAATTTATTGTTTTCTTTAGCAATATCTAATTCCATTTTTTTCCTAGCCTTATTGTCAATGGCCGTTTTTTCGTTGAGTTGTTTCACTTCCTTGACTAACTTTTCTAATGTCTTTGTTGTTTCACTACTTGTTTTGGTTATTGAACTTAATTTTTTATCAAGTGCCCTATTTATTTTCATTATTTCTGCAGTTTCTTTTTCCAAACGTGCTTTATTCTGAGCGTTTTCTTTCATTTCTTCTCTTGACTTAGCTATCGATTTCGTGAGTTTATTTATATCAGTTTCATTTTTGCTCTTCTTTTGTTTTTCATTTGCAAGTTTTTTCTCAGAACTTTCCACAATTTCTGCAGCCTTTTCCGATTGTCCCTTTGCCTTGGCTGTAGCACTTGCGATTTTCTTCTTTTCTTTTTCTTCTGCTGCTTTCTTCATTTTAAGCGCTTTTGCCTTTGCTTCAGCAGCCTGCTTCTCCGCTTTTGCCTTTGCTTCAGCAGCCTGCTTCTCCGCTTTTGCCTTNGCTTCAGCAGCCTTCTTCATTTCTTTCGCTTTGGCTATTGCTGCCTGTTTGTCGGCTTTTGCCTTAGCAGCAGCGATTTTTTTTGCTTCTTTCGCTTTGGCTATTGCGTCCTTTTCGGACAATTTATCTTTTACAGTCGCCTTTTCCTGTTTGGTAATTTTTCCAGCTTCTTCTTTTTTGGCATTAACGTATTTTCTACTCATTGCCTCTAATAATTTATCATATTTACCTTCATATTTNTCCAGAAGTTTAGGAATATTNTTTTTNCTTTTTTCATATTCNTCTCCNTTAAAATTATTTTTNTAAATNAAGTCAATNTCTTTCTCAGCATCTTTCCTGTTCATGTCTTTACCTCCTAAGAAATTCTACTTCGCACATGAATGATTCTATCACTGCCCGCCTCTGCGTTAGGCTGTCTTCGACCGACCAATTATATTTACAATACGGAAGATATCTCGTTTATTGCACAAATGAACTATGAAAGAAAAAAAATTATGCTACATCTGGNGATAAATTAATATTGTNCCATTTCTTATTTTTTAATACTCCAATAACATATGATACTTTCTCAACATGAATTTCTACTGTCGTACTATTTTCATCTTGAAANACNCCTCCAACAGCNAACTCAGGTATTTTTGTGANATCAATAATCCAATCACAAATTATTTTCTTTGATACTTGTTTTTTCCCGACCTGAAGTTTTACTTTGACCATTCCGAAAACATCTGATACTTCTCCCCAATCTTCTCTTTTCTTTATTGGGTCTCTGTCAAAGTTATCATTGAGTTCTGGCACTTCTACTAATGGAATTTCCATATTCCATGTGGATGATATTCTATTTAATATTGAAACATCTTCCTTTGTCACAAAACTCCAAGACTCTCCCTTTTTCCCCATTCTTCCCGTACGTCCAATTCTATGAACATAGGACTCTGTATCATCCGGTAAATCATAATTTACCACGTGAGTGATGCCATCTACATCCAAACCTCTGGCTGCTACATCGGTTGCTACAACAATTCTGACTCTGGCATCTCGAAATGACTCAAGTATTTTCTCTCTTTTATTCTGTGCTATGTCTCCGTGCAAACCTATGGATTTGATTCGTGCCCTATCCAATCTTTCTACCAAAATATCTACCATACGTTTAGTATTTGCAAATATCAACATTTGATCACCTTCATTAAGATTGGAAATTATTCTTCCCAATGCCCATAATTTATTCATTCTTCCAATTTGAATCCCATATTGATCTATTTCGGGAACTTCTACTTCTAAATCATCACTCATTATATGAAGAGCATCAATCATAAATTCATTTGCTGCATCTAATATTTCCTGAGGAAAAGTTGCACTAAATAGCATAGTTTGTTCTCTATTTTCCATTTTTTCAAAAATCCACAATACATCTGGGAAAAATCCCATATCTAACATCCTATCTGCTTCGTCAAGACAGAAAATCTTGACCATTTTTAGATTTAGGAATTTTCTTTTTGTCATATCAATGACTCTGCCTGGNGTGCCGATNACAATATCTGCTCCTTCAGNAAGCCTATTTGCTTGTTTTTCTAAATCAACNCCNCCATANACCGTCTGTATNTTTAATCCTTTANTTCCTTGTAAGGAATNAATCTCTTCTGNTACTTGTACGGCTAATTCTCTAGTGGGGCACAAGACAACTGCTTGAACAGTTCCTANTGGAGAACATTTTTCCAAAAGTGGTATCCCAAAGGCAGCAGTTTTCCCAGANCCAGTCTTAGCTTGCCCAACTATGTCCTTGCCTTTCCGGCCAATNGGAATAGCTTCTAANTGAATTTCTGTAGGNTTCTTCCAACCCTTACTTTNGATAGCCGAAATTATTTCGGANTCCAAATTCCACGTAGAGAAANTATCGACAGAATTCATTTAATCGCCTCAGAAGGTTTCTGCATCTTTAATTTCCTTCTGAAGTTCGCCCATCCAATATTTTTTACAATTTTCCCTAGTTAGGAATTGATCATCACTGGAAAAGCTATGATTATAGTGTCCTTTATCTGCAGTTGAAGTTTGTTCTTGATTTCTTTTGTGNAACTTTTGTANTACATGATTCTTCATATATTGCCTAAATTTTAGTCTTTTTGACCTATTTTCACTATCCCAAAGTTTGTCGAATTGAGANCCCTTCTCATCAAAATCATCATTCATCTTGAATCCTCTCCGTTTCGCCGACCCAACTCTTGTTTATCATACTCACCCTTGACTAATTTATTGTTTTTAATAGATTTTTGTTCTTTTTCAACTTCTTCTTCAACATATTCCAAGGGNGCCAAGAATCGATTTTTTTCAACCTCTGTCCCTTCCATNGTTATGTCTATGGATAATGAGGTTAGTTTCTTNCGTAACTCAGGATTTGTNTCATGACGTAACAATTCTTCAGCAATTTCTCGTAANCTATCTCCACTCAAAATTATNGATAATTGACTNACACATGCTTTTCGCATTTCNACATCTCTCGATCTAGCACCATCAATTATCATTCTAGTAACTCTCGGGTTTTGTACATCTAATTTCTTCAGAGTTCTAATTATATTTTTTCTTATTATTTTATCTTCTTCTCCAATTACAGACTCTACTAGTATTATAGCTATTCTTGGTTCAGAACTTGCGAGTGTACTAAATGTCTGAGNTGCATTCCTACGAACCTGTACATCTTCATCTTGTAGTGACCAACTAATCAAGTCCCAACCACTAGCACCNCCAGTGGAAGCAATNGTTTTGAGAATTTTTGAGCCTCTACGACGTAAGTCTTCATCTTCTTCTCTAATCAATTCATCAAGATGCAGACAACCGGCTTCTGGCCATCTTTTAGCAGTCAGCCTCAATGCTTCAAACGCATCGCTCCTATATTCTTTTGATGAATTACGCAATTCTCTTCTTAGGATACTTTCACATCCAGATGGAAAAATTGGAGCTAGAAGTTTTAGACAATCTCTAGAAGCATCCCTTACCGATTCATTTTCATCAATTAACCTGTCTGAAAGAAATTGAAAAATAGAAACACTTTTTCTTAGAGAAAANGATGGCATGGCTTTCAATGCGGCTATTCTCACATCTGGATAGTCATCATCAAGGGCATTTAGTAACTCTTCATGCGCTCTATCAACATCTACATCCAGAACTCTATTAAGGGCCTTTATTCCATCAATTCTTCCAGCAAAACCGCCTTTTCCTCCACTTAGTGGTAATTCAATTTTCTTCACATCTCCACTGGCAAGAGGTATTATTTCCATAACAGGTATTCTTTGCCAAGGGCCTGAACTAGGTAAGAGCATTCTGATGTCTTCATCTTTGTAAGAAAGGATGCCTTTACTAATCGGCTTACCCGTACGTGGATCTCTGGCAATATACTCACTAGGCATTAATTTCGGGCCGCGCACAACAACTTCATTATTCAACCAAACTAATTTTTATTCACATTTTTATAGTAAGTTTATTACTTTGTTTCACAAGGAACATATGTGAAAGATAGTACTGCGGAAATCTCAAAATTATTATTTTCTAGTTTCCCTTCTCAATTTCCTAAAATATCTAGGTCAGATATAATAAGACTATGGTCTTTAGAATTACAGTGGTTCAATCCTAATGATGCCAATTTGGTACTTTCTCATTTGTTGGATATGAACTGGATAATAGAATCTGAAGATTTTTTANATCCCAATTCNAATGNCCANTTATCNNCTCCTATTCTTGGNTGGCAACCAATCTTACGAGATATCTTGAATTTACCTCTTTATAATTTAAAATCNGACNNCNTTCAACATGAAGTAGATATTATCACNCCNAAACAAAATATATCAGATTCTCATGAATCNGATATCAAGATGNNAATTATTGAAGATAAGATAAATGTTTTAATTAATNATGTTTCTAAAAAATCTGGTTTAACTAACAGAGAAGTAGTTAGGAGATCACAAAGAAAACGTAAAGCATTGGGGCCAGTGACTTTGTGGCTATGNGTTTNACTTTTAGCACGGGAACANGGCCTAGATATGGAAAAAATTAATGAAATACTCGAAAAATAGNTTTTTCAAATATTCCNTTTTTNCTTTCAANACGTAATCTATGTACGAACTTTTCATGCTATATTTTAGTAAAAACTATTACATTTTTTCCTCATGTATTTCAATCAACGCTAAAAAGGGNACATCNCTCGGCGGCCACATAGAGGATTGTTGATGGCAAGNAAAANCAGCGTCTGTACTTCATCTGGAGTGCCACTAGTTAGTAATCGCGATACTACCTTCAAGTGTCCAGAATGCGGTTATGTCATAGGTCGAAGTGAACAATGTAGGGTTCAAGGAATAAAGTATATTTGCCCAGATTGTAGTTTCCAAGGTCCTTAAATTAAAGTAGGTTATAATATGGGNCAAGTTGTTGTTAAGTACAAGGTTACTATGGATCAGCCAGAAGATGAAATGCCAGATTATGAAGGAATAGCNGGCNTAATAGATAATTTACCTGAAGTTCAAATGGTGGAAATTAANCCACTNGCCTTTGGAATGATGTTTATTGAAGTTCAAGCAGTCTTGGGAGAAGGAGAAGGAATAGTTGATGGTTTCGAGGATAAAATTCGTTCACTCAATCCTTTAGTGAGTCAGATAGAGACTTTAGAAATGGGAAGACTTTGATTNTANNNAACNTTGTTCTTTATTAATAATGATCCAATGGNGATTTCATAAATTCTCTCATCANTACTGTAGCATATGTCCCAGGAGGGAGGGAAAATTTCAGTTTTAGACANGCCCCATGAGGATTCCACCTATCTCCNTCCTTATTCCCTTCTATCCAACGACTAGAAGTTAGATCCTCAACTTCTGGGGCCTCACTAACACTAAAATCTCTGAAAAAAACCGAAAGCGGCCTTCTAGTTCCAGAAGAAGTCAATCTTGGTATTTTCTCAATTCTCCAATCCACTTTATCAAGTTGACTTTCCTTCAATGCTTTGTTTTCTATCGCTCCTGGATTTTCTTTAGCCATTGGAGCTTCTAAGCCTGGCAAGGGTCCAGTAACAGCCAATCTACTAGATTCACAGTTTCTTTTACATCTTTCAAGATTAGTTTCTGAAACATAAGCCATTTTTCCTGCATCAATTCTTCCATTAGGATTTACAGGTGCTACAATGTCTCCTATCGTTGGGTGAATTATTGGTAGATTTTTCTTCATTCTTTCTCTTAATGAATAGTTAAATGTCAAGGACTGAACTGAATGTATGGTGAGTAATTGTAAAGAATTTGGTAGAGCCATGAAAGCAGACATATAATCTTCAGGTTTCTCTTGTAATTTTTCCAATATATTTCTTTCATATCCGAGGTGTTCAGGAATAATTTCTAGACATGCTTCTATGTCTCCAGTTTCTCTCCACATTTTTCTAAATTGTGCTACATCTTCATTATTATTTTTACCTTCCATTCCTAAGTAAATATCTACCGCTCCCTTGTAATCGCCATGAACGACAGATCTTCCTACTTCTGGGGTGACGGGTCTAGTTGAACCAAATCTCTGCGGCCCAATCCAGTTGGGAAATGCATCCGCACCAAGTTTTTCTGCCATATCCTCTCTAATTTGCTTTACTCTCTTCATTGCTTCTTTGCCATCTAGTGGAAAGCCGGCTGAGTCGCAACACCCACGAACGGTAATTGTAAATCTATTTCCATCGTGATCACTCATACCAATTTTTTGATGAGTTCTTCCTAAAATCTCTATTGTACTGTCCGGAATTTTTATTTTTTCAACTTTGTACAAAGGAGAATCTATTACTACTATCTGTGTTGTAACTGCTCTTTTATCTTTCATCCCTGATGAGAAAATCCTATTCCTACTAATTCCACACGCTTTGGATAGCCTTTTCAAATATCTATTCGTCTCCCAATTGACCATAGTTATTCTGGCCACCGTAAATCTGCCTTTGGGGTCTAGAGCAGGTATTTTTGATATTTCTTCTACTCTGAAGTCTTCAACTCTGGACTTTAATACGCCTCCAATTCCATCATTATCAGATGTCCATTCTGATAAACCTAAACGCTCTTCTAGAGAGCCTTCTGTCAAGACTTCACCGCCTCAGAGTTTTATGCTAGAAATTTCTTTACTCAATTCTTTACAAAGATCTTTGAATACTTTCTCTGCCTTTTTTCCCTTTTCCGCTCTTATGAATATCTCTGGATCATCTAAATCAGGATGATTTTGAAAGTAATTTGCATATTCAACATCTTTACTACTGTTAAGTCTAGATCTGAACATCTGCAATGTTGTATGACTTTCTCCACTTATTCTGATCCTTAATTCTCGACCTTCATTTTTCAATACTTTGATTGGCATAAGACGACCTTTCGACCTGCCTCTCCTTTTTGAGTCCTTTCATGCCATTATTGTCAATCCTCGATTCATATTGACCCTAAGTTATACATCAGCAGCCTCAGCGGGAAGCATGGCAGTTGCTGACCAACCGTCGGAAAAGTTTTCTGAACTTTTCGAGAAAATGGCTCTTCCAATAGTAGTAATAAGCGTTTTAGCCACAATTTTACTTGCTAGTTTCCTTTCTCCATTGCCGAATTTTTCTACTGATTTATCATCATTTGCTCCGAATACTGAATATGATGATGCCAAATCTGCTATTTACAATGAAATTACTCAATCTGGGGAACTTATTTACATCAACATTGAACCAAGTCAGGATGATTCAAGTGTTCTTGAAATTGGCGCATTACAACAACTCAATACAGATTTTTTGATGATACAGAATTATTCTGAATCTAATGGAAATTTTATCAAATCTCAACTTAACGCTGCCGATATATTAGAAAGAGCGATTGAACAAAGTAATTATTCAGGCTCTTTAGATGATTTTGATGATTGGCAGGATTTACTCAATTCTGTATTTGAAAATAATGAGAATTGTGAATCTTCATTTTCAAGTGATGAAGAAAATGTAGCATATGCATCCTTTGCATCCTCGGTAATGTTACATCAAGACTTCAATTTTGAATCTCTATGTGACTGGCTACTTGATGGAAATGGCAATCCATTGCCTCATGCATCAAGTACTCTATGGATTATAGAAATGAATGGTAATTTAGATGAAAATGAAAATCTCAAATATGCTGATGAAATTAGAGACATGCTGAGTTATAATAGTGATGATTCTTCTGATAAACCTCTTGAATATGGTGTAATTTCTGATTCATTGATAAGCAATGATATTAATGAGTCTACACTTGATAATTTGATATATCTATTCATTTTAGCAATTTTGATAGTTGTTCTTCTTCTTGCTGTGACCTTNAGATCATTTATGATGGTAGCAGCACCCCTTCTTGGTCTCTCAGCATCTTTGGTATGGACCTATGGAATAATCTCTATGTTGGGATTCGGGTTTACGATCTTAGAAGTAGCTGTAGCCCCGGTTGTCTTGGGGCTGGGGATNGATTATTCTATACACTTACAAACAGGTTATGATAAAGCAAGATCTAAAACCAATAGTGCTGCAACAGCTTGGATACAATCTTTTATGAAAATAAGAATGGCNCTATCTCTTGCTGTTGTAACTACTGTCTTTGCATTCTTGGCAAATTCCTTCTCTCCTTTACCTCCTCTACAAGCATTTGGATTTACATTAGCATTAGGTGTTGTTTCAGCCTTTATTGCAAGTACTGTTACAGTTGGAGCCGTACATGTCGTGGTAGAAAAAATAACTGGAGAAACTCATTCACGTGGCATAAAACTTGACTATATTGCTGACAANGCTACTGATTTNCAAAGAAATAATACGGCTAGAGTATTNCTGATGGTTGTTTTGATAACTACTGGATCTGTTGTAGTTGCTGAAAATGGTCTAGATACTAGTTTTGAATTNACTGATTTTTTATCAGAAGATGAAATGGAAATAATGCAGGTAAGAAATGAAATATATGATTCTTATGAAATTGATGCTTTGAAATCAGTTAATATTTTGATAAAACCATCCGATGGTGAACTATCATTCAATGATGAAAGAAGAATTCTAAACTCATTAAGGGGATTTGATCAATCACTTCCAAGAATACCCTCAGTTGTTTCAACCCAAGTCTCTGGTTCTAGCAATGAATGGCCATCTTATGATAGTTTATATCTAATTCTCAAAGATATGTTGATTCAAAGTGATGAATTCGGCGAAAGAAATAATTTAGAATTGTTTGGAAATGAGATAGCAACTACTGAAAATTTCCAACATGGAGATTTAACNGGAGCAGTCCTTGAATTATTATCTAATGATAGTGTAGGAGATCAATTAAGAGGGCTTTCTTGGGCAGAGAGGACCCAACTATATGTTGCACTTGACGAAACAAATTCTGCCATCAAGTTNTTATCGATAAGAGTGGATGTTGAGGCTGAATCAAGTACGGAAGTAGGGAATATCGCTAGAGAGTTTGAAGTAGAAGTAAAGATAATAGAAGAAGATATTGGNGGTAATGCATATCTTGATGGAAACCTNATAGTTCTTTCCAACGTTCTTTCAGGATTAATATCTTCTATCTTATATTCGACCGCCATCAGTCTTGCAGTTTCCTTGGCNGTCCTAGTAATACTTACNAGGAGTTTTGGACAATCATTAGTTGTAATTTTGCCTGTCGGTTTAGCAGGATCATGGGTAGTAGGATCAATGGCTGTGTTGGGTATAAACTGGAATGTCTTGACTATCATGATTACAGCATTGACTATCGGGCTTGGTATTGATTATTCTATACATGTGTGGAGAAGATTTGAAGAAAATCGGAGAGAAGGGATGAAAATATGGCCTGCAATGAGAGATATGTACTTGACCACTGGTGCATCATTATTGATCTCAGCAGGAACTACGATTTGCGGTTTCGCAGTTTTGCTCTTATCTCCCATCCCTGTCATTAGAGATTTTGGTATCGTAAGTGCTATTTCAGTTGCCTTTTCATTAATATTGGCATTATTGGTACTTCCAGGTTTATTGGCAGCTGAGGNCCGAACAAGTAATGGTAATGGAAACCATTAACCTTCTTTCTTTTCCAATTTTCTAAATCCTTTTGCCATAGGAGTTTCTTCCTTTTCTGATTTTTTAACTAGTACATCTATTTCCTCTAGATGTTCCTGTACTTGTTGAAAGGCAGTTTTTCCTTGTGCTTCTCCTTTGACTTTGGGTAATTTATTCTGACAAATAAGATATGTTTCTGAAGACGATTTTCTGCTNGCTGTAGGTGCATATCGTTGAACATTTGAGAATCTTTGTTTTGCAGCCTTCATCAAACCTTCAATACCTGTCCCTTGGAATATCTTTGTAACAAAATTTCCTCCAGGAGTTAATATCAACATTGCCGTATCCATTACAAGTGTTGACAATTCTAAGGATATTGCTTGATCTGTATCATATCTGCCAGTTAACTTTGGTGAAATATCACTAATTACTGTGTTTAGATTCCTATCTCCCAAAAGTTCTGAAATTTCTTCTAAAGTAGAATTTTCAGAAATATCTCCTATTATCACCGAAGCACCTTCTATCGGAGAAGTAGATAGTAAATCCACTCCTAAAACAAATCCATTCTCTCCTACTTCCTCAACTGCTACTTGTGTCCATCCTCCTGGATGACATCCTACGTCAAGAACCGAATCGCCTTTCCTAATTATTCCAAACTTATCTTGAATTTGCTTCAATTTGTATGCTGAGCGAGCACGATATCCCTTTGAACGTGCTTCTCTTCTCCATGGGTCGCGACGATTTTCTTGATACCACCGCTTACTCATAGTTAATGGCGCTAAGACATTAGGTTATGAAAGGAAGCACCCTACGACCATTTGTAATGACATTCGCGCACCGTTTAATGATATTCATTATTACNTTTTTATTTCTTATATATCCAAGTACTGCTCAGAATGAAGATAATACTCATTGGTCAGAAAAAGGAGGATATTCAGTAGTCATGGAGCAATATACTGCAACATGGTGTGATGTATGTGCTTCTATAGATTCTTGGATGCCTCAATACACTGAGGCAAATGGCAATCGAGTTATTAGACTAGCATTTCATGACTCTATTGATGATCCTCTGGGTACCGAAATAACCGATTACAGATTGGCACAATATTCCGATAAACTTGTNGCCCCTTCNTTCTGGTTTGATGGCCTANTTACTTCTGGCGGTGCACCTGATAGAGCTACTTTGCATAGAAGTTTACTTTCTGCAGAAAATGATAGAAGAGGAGATACTGACATTAACCTCAGTGTGTCATTGAAAGCGAATGAAGTGATTATAAATGCTCAATTTTCTAATTGGGATTCTNCCGNAGATTCTAAAGTTTTTTTCTTGATTNTGGAAGATAATGTATTAGTGNCCGAAACTACAAATTCAAATGGAATAAAATTACATCATGATGTTGTATTTGCATATAATGAAATTCATACCAACGGCTCTTATGAATGGNCTCATCCTAATGATTCTTGGACTACATTATCTTCTCAAGNAAGTAATTTTACTTCTAAATTTCTATTNCCCGATGATAAATTATTTGAAAATCTGGAAATAGTAGTTGTACACGAGTNAATNTCTACTAATAACTCAGATTCTANGATATTAGGGGCNATGTCAATTCATTTAGGTGACGAAAATATAATTAAAAAGACCAATATTTTCATCCCATTTATGGTAATAATATGNGTTTCAGCAATACCTATTTTAATCCAATCTCGTCGATCAAATTAATNACACAATCNCTAATCGTTTCTTCAGACATTCTAGTAGGTTCAAAACCTGTCTCTAATAATTTGTCAACATTCAAAAAAGTCTTTGGAACATCTCCTGCCCATCCTCTTTTTCCTCCAGTATATTCGATTTTCACATTTTCAATTCCACTTTCTTCTACAACTATTTCTGCTATTTTTCGCACTGAGCAAGTATCTCCTGTACCCAAATTGAAAAGATTAACATCATTGTCTGTTTTTTCAATCAAATATAACATAGAATTGACACAATCATGTACTGACATATATGATTTTTCTTGAAAACCATCTCCCAAAACTTCCAATCTATTAGGCGTCTTCTTTAGTTTATGNATGAAGTCAAAAATTACTCCATGCGTNCCTCTGGGTCCAACAATATTNGCAAATCTATGAATCCATGCTTTACCTCCAAAAGTACCTATCCATGCTGTAATCAAAGTCTCACTTGCTATTTTTGATGCTCCATAAAGAGATATTGGAAGCAGTGGACCATATTTTTCTGANGTTGGCATTTCTTNGGCTTCACCATAAATTGCCGAAGAGGANGCAAATGAAATATTATTTACNCNATTAATTCTCATTGCTTCTAGTATGTTATATGTAGCCATAGTNCCCTGTTTAAGATCGGTATCTGTTACTTCGGTACCTAGTCTTATGTCAGGATTAGCTGCTAAATGATGTACTGTCTCAATTCCAACCATCGCCTTACTCACATTTTCAAAGTCTAACAAATCACATTCAACAATCTCGACATCACCTTTATGGTGAGATAAGAACTCCATTTTCCCGCTACTAAAATTATCAATAACTCTTACTTTTTTCCCCTTATCAACTAATGAATCTACCAAATGAGATCCTATGAATCCTGCCCCTCCAGTTACTAATTCCATAANTTATAACCTCAATTAACTGATATCCCATCTTCCTTCTTCATTTTGATTTCTTAGTANATATAAGATTACAACTGTNGCAACCATTCCTACATGTACTNCTGTNCAATATGGGCAAATATGTGGNGCNCCATCAACNAAAAATAATTCTACTATTACTAACCATGCTACTCCNATTAAGCCTGGNAANGATAAAAGAAAAGCNATNCTTAGCCANNCATTTGCCATCTTATCTCTNGGNCCAAAGAAAAGAGAAANAGCAAGATATAGTAGAACTGAGAATGAAATCATNCCTATCATTCCCCATGANATTCCNAAAAATTCTGAATATTTNGGATCTCCNATGACNCTACCNCANTGAACTAAACCNTCAGCAGCACAGAAATTTGTNCCTCCAGTAGCTGCAATCTCTCTATGGATAACTTCGGTCCACATGGAAGTTAATAATGTGCCAGTTTCTACAACTACTAGGCCCAAAAGCATCCTTCTAGTATCTGTTAGTGGAAATTTCATATTCTTTCCAAGCGGGCTAGAAATTAATATNCCCGAGATAATTATTATACTGAATATCATCAATGGNCCATATTCTCCAAGCATGATTAGTCCCCCAAAAATATTGCTAAAGCATCGTCAATACTTTGTCCAGATCCTGATTGTGCTTGATTCCATGCAACTTCGCCATTTGGTTTTAGAATGATATGAAAAGGAGTTCCGCTGATTTCCCAGGCGCTCATTGAATCGCCATTTAAGTCATCTACATATTCCCAGTTATGTACTCCTCCATCTCTACTGGCACAGTTGTTNCTGCCAGAATTACATCCATCTCCATCATTGTTATCTGTGCCAAAATTAGTCTTATCCTTGAAAGCAGATATTTCTGCCTTAGAACTTTCATGCCCTGTAATACTTAGTTCAACAACAACCGACAAGAAATCCGCTTTAGTGCCATAAGAGGCGTACCTATCGCTCATTTCGTCCGCTTCATTGTAACAATATGGGCAATCAGTATCTAGAACCTGGATNTAAATCCACTTACCATCTTCACCTTCAGACCAGCCTCTATCAAACATCGAATGTAAATCAAAATCAGACCATTCTCCATTTTCATATACNTCTCCTCCTATATTTGGTATTATTTCTCCTTCTGCAGGGCCTATTTTATAATCTGATGCCATACTAATAAAAATTATGATAACTACTGAAATCACTCCAGATGTCACCAAGAAGGATGTCATTCTTGAATCTCCATTATCGACGACAACTTGCGATTGTTGTTTCCTCCTCCTTCTAGACATATCTCTCATTCCAGTGGCAACAGTTCATGCTTTCAAATATTCCTACTTATGTTTATCCATTATCCCATCTCTTTCTGTGAAAATTAATTTTATATTGATTAAAATCATTTTTACAGTCTTATGATGCGAACTCTTCATTTGTCTCCTATTATGCCTCGTACATGTGCCAGACTCTTTCGAGGGAGATGAATTAGATGATGAAGCCATATTTTGGCAGAATTTCTTCAATCGTTTACAACCATTACGTAATTCGTATTCAAACATAAAAACTTCTCTTTCATCTACCTTTTTAGGAGAAATATATGATACCTTAGGGCAATTATATGATGATATTTCAGATACNGCGAGTGCTATTTCAACTAGAATAACNGAATTAACTTATTCTACTATCTTAAGAAGTCCGGGAAGNATTATTGCTGTATTACTCCTTCTAACAGTTCTTATCGGTAAAGANGCACTTGATTTTGANCACCAAATTAATGGCGATGTGGAAATATATCTCCCCGATGGTGCTGATTCTACTGTTCTTCTAGAAAATGTCCGTGAACAATGGGCAACTGATATTGTAATTTTATATGTACAAACTAATAATGCNGCTTCTGGATCTGAAAAAGGCTCTGAGAATATCACAGATGCTAATATATTGTCTCAAATTTCTTGGATAGAGGGAGATGATAACAATATTCANCTTTCAGGATATCAGAGAGGATTAGATTATGATAAATCGGATAGGGGAACAAATGACGGAGTTATATGGATATTATCTCCTGCTCAAATGATNAAAGAAGCCAATTCATCAAATTATAGATTCAGTTGTGCCGCGGAAAAATACGGACTACCNTCAGGCAACCAGGATGATTGTACTCTTGCCTCTCTAAATCCTTTCGAAGGATATTCAATACCTCAAGGTGATGATGCACAAGAAAGAATAGACAGATATGTGGAAAATTCTGGTGAATTACTGAACCGACCAGGTTGCCGTAGTAGTCTAGTTTGTGATACTAATGGAGATGGAATATGGGATACTGGCGTAGTAGTAATGGGCATAATATTTGATATGTCCAATACAGACATAGATGAGAGNCCNGATCCAAAAAATCCTCAAGAAGAACTTCGTGATCATAAAGCATTTATGATGTACGTGGAAAAATTAACTCGTAATGACTGTAATCTGCCTGACAATTATGATTTATTACGTTGTAGATCTTATGAGAATCCTACTTCTACAATGGATATAGAAAGACTAGATACAATTTGTAGAGATTTGCCGGGAGAATTACCGTACGAAGGATTCACTCAGTCTAGTGATAAATTTTGTAGGAATGCTATTACAATTACCGGACTTACTCCTGTGCTACATGACGTTTCTGATGCTATTTACTTAGAATTAGTAGATACAATGTTGCCCTTGAGTCTATTGTTTGTTGCTTTAACTATGTTCATACTTCATAGAAATCCCAAGGTAGTAATTATATGTGGTTTACCAATAACTATGAGTCTAGCAGTAACATTTGGAACTACAGTAATAGCAGATATCATGCTTACTCCTATGATAATCTCTGCAGGGCCTATCTTAGTTGGTTTAGGTGTTGACTATGCTCTTCATTTGACAAATAGAATTGAAGAGAATAGAAGCAAGTTAATTGATGAACAAAA
>NHGE01000062.1 GCA_002172375.1 Euryarchaeota archaeon TMED129
TGGCATAGCAGCAAGTTTACTCCATCGACTGGGAATCCATTCACAACAAGAATCTGAAGATCCATACAATGTATTAGATGCAATACCCTTCAAACCCGGCGGAGAATTGAATCTTGATTTATATAGACGTAGGTTAGTAGCACATTTATCCGATAAAGAAAAACTTCTAACATCAAATATCAGTGAAATAATTATAATACTTGATGATGTTCATAATATAGAGTCATCAAGTCATAATTTCTTTGGAATGCTACTCCAAGTTGCAGAAGAAACACAAATTAGGTTAATCATGATATCAAGAACTAATCTAACTTTTTATGACCGTCGAGACGTTCATACTAGAGATAGAGTTGAGGAACTATCCTTATCGGGATTATCATTTGAAGAAATTTCTGATTGGCTTAAATCATTTAACACAACCAATAAAACACCTGCAGAAGAAATATATCAAGTCACAGGAGGGCACCCTTTGGCTCTTGAACTCCTCGAACTTTATGGTAAAACTATGCATGAGGACTGGTTAAGATTCTTAGATGAAGAAATTCTTAATGTTATGCCCGACGACCATCGTGAATTATTAGCAATTCTTGCCGTTTCTGAACGTCCAGTTCCTTGGCCTATTTTAGCATCTGCTGCAAATATAAATGGCAAGCCTCCTAAAGAAATTTTAGAACGAGGTTTGATGCTAGAACTTGGTGAAGGCATGTGGATTCATGAGGCATTACGTGCACGACTCCTTAGAGAAACAGGAACGCCAAATCAAATAAGGGAAAAGAAATTACGTGATGCGATGAATTCAAATCATATGTCTATTTAACCAATTATCCATTCCTGGTTTTGGCATTGCCCCTGTTATTTGCTCAACTGGCTCTCCATTATGAAATAATATTAGATTTGGAATACCTCTGACATTGTATTTACCAGGTGCTAATGAATTAACATCAGTATTGACTTTAGCTATTGTTATGTCTCTTTCTCCAGCGATTTCTTTCAATACGGGGGCAATCATTTTACATGGCCCACACCAAGGAGCCCAAAAATCTACTAATACCCATTCATTACCCTTTGTTACCATATCAAAATCAGCATCATTTACTTCAAGTACTTGTCCCATTATCACACCTACATGCTCTTCGAGCAACTCGTATCCTATCAACATGTGTCTTAAAATTAAGTATTTTATATTAATTTGATATACTATCCGCCTTGCACTTCATATTAACGGGAGTGAATATTTTGGAAATAACCCCCAGTATTTTGACAGCAGATTTTTGCCAACTTGGTAATACTCTCGATGAAGCAATAGATGCAGGAATAAATTGGATACATATGGATGTTATGGATGGTAACTGGGTTGTAAATCGCACAATTACATTTGGTCCAGCAATAATCCGCTCAGTCAGAGATAGACTAGGTCCAGATGTTTTCATTGATTGTCATTTAATGATAAATAATGCCGAAGAAACATGGGAACAGTATGCTGACGCAGGAGTAAATTTGATAATTGCTCATATTGAAGCTGTTCAGGACTTTTCTCAGTTTATAACAACAGTACGCCAAGCAAATGTCCAAGTTGGTTGCGTCCTCAATCCAGATACGCCCGCTTCTGATGTTTTATCTTTAATTCCTGAGTTAGACCTTCTTCTTGTTATGTCAGTTGTACCTGGTAAAGGAGGCCAATCGTTTATGCCTGAAATGGAAGATAAAGTACGTTATTTTAGGGAAATTATAGATAAACAAATCCAATCAGGCGGCCGTCCCACAAAATTAATGATAGATGGAGGAATTAAAAGTCATAATGCTGCAAAAGTTGCTGAATGGGGAATTGATATAGCAGTAGTAGGCTCTGGCCTAATTAATAATCAAGGCTCAATAAAATACAATTTAAATTTAATATATGAAGCATTAAATAATCAATTTTAGACACCAAGTATTCAATAATGATGACCTATTCTAAGGACCATGGTTACTGAACAATGGGTGGTTGATGAAGTTCTAAAAGTTGTACCAAGTGCAGATGTATCCGTAACAGATCTTCATAAAAGTGGAGATCATTTCCATGTTCGTGTAATATCTTCTGATTATGAAGGAACAAGGCCATTACAGAGGCAAAAACCTCTTCTTAATCATTTTAAACAATTTATCGAGCAAAACATTGTTCATGCTTTGGATTTAAAATGCATGACTCCTGAACAAGCCTCTAAAAGTGGAGAAACCGCTTTTGATCCACATGGAGGAGACGTAGAATTTTTCGGAGTTCACATCAGAAGGGAGAAAAAGGAGTGAAAAAAATGAGTTTTAATTGGACACCAGATGAATTACAAGAATTAGTAGATAATAATAAGATTGTACTCTTTATGAAAGGAACGCCAGATGAACCAAGATGTGGTTTTAGCAACCGTGCGGCTTCAGTATTGAAAGAGTTACAAGAGCCTTTTGCTAGTGTAAATATACTTTCAGATCCAAGGGCAATACCTTCAGTATGTGCATGGTCAGATTTTCCAACAATGCCACAAGTTTTTATCAATGGTGAATTAATAGGCGGTTCAGATATAGCCTTAGAAATGTACCAAAGTGGAGAATTACAAGAAATGATTTCAGAAACAAAATTAGAGTGAGATGCATCCTATGTTGGTCGTTGAAGGCCGTAAAAATATGTTAATTGCATTACTAGGATCTGCTATCCTGTCATTCGCACCTTTAATCTACATATTAACAGAAACGAATCCTATTACGGGTGCATTTTTTAGAATGCTTTATGCATTACCAATTTTAGGAATAATCGTATATTTTTCTAGAGCTATTGACACTAGAGATTTTAAATCCCGCCAATTAACATTTATCGCTGGTCTATTTCTTGCACTAGACTTTCTTGCATATCATACTGCAATAGATTATATTGGTACGGGTATTGCTACAATGATTGGAAATTCACAGGTAATTATTGTTACGCTTATTAGTTGGAAATTTCTAGGTGAGAAGCCAAATAAATCGATTCTTATTGTTTTGCCCATTGTTATTCTTGGATTAGTTTTAATTTCAGGAATCTGGGACAATGAAGCATACGGAGAAAACCCTTCATTTGGAGTATTAGGTGGCATATTTGCTGCAATATTTTATTCATCCTTTTTAATAATATATAGATATTCAAATAAAGAAAAATCACCTGCTCAAAATCTTCAGTTAGATACTACTGCAGGTGCAGCAGTCGGACTTTTTATATTGGGTATTTTACCATTGCAAATCATAAATGTCGAACCATTAAATATTCAACCATCCTATCCAAGTCATGCATGGTTAATCCTTTTGGCTTTTTCTTGTCAAGTATTAGGATGGATAGCTATTACATATGCACTTCCTAGATTACCAGCTGCCCATACTTCATTTGCTCTTCTTTTACAGCCCGTTTTAACAATACTATGGGGAATTCTTCTACTTTCAGAGAAACCATCTTTCCAGCAATCTTCAGGGATGCTTTTGATATTAGGTTCTATAATTACTGTAACTCTATTTGGTAATGCCGAAGTTACCACTGAGAAATAATAGGTGTACAGGGCGAGAGATAAAAGCGAGGGGATGGGATGCACTCAGCGAGAACCTTGCGGCCCCGTACGATAAATGATGATAGAAGGTATTAATTAATCATTTTGTGGAAATACTTCTCATTCGTGTATATTGTCATCAATACTTATTTTTTTTATTCCACTGTGAGAATTTCTGGGCCGCCTTCAGTAACCATTACTGTATGCTCATACTGGCCAACATTTCCACCGTCTACATCTTTCAAAGCAGGATAAACTTCAAGAAATCTTATCGAGGTTAATTTTTTAATTAATGCATTCCATTTTCTTACTAAAGACTCTTCACTTTCTTCAGGAAACGGCTTTTCTAATAATGGGTAAGCCCATCTCTCAGCAAACGGTAAAGTATGATATCTTTCTTCTATGTATCTAGCCATTGTTGCACCTAATGGTTTTAGTTTACCTTTACTTAGTGCTTTACGAATTGTTACATCCCCTGTAACTCTTAGAATATTAGACGAACCTTTAGGCGAAACATTTTCTATTTTACCAGTTTTTCCGGTAGTATTGAAAGGTTCTATTGCATAAACACCACCTTCTTCCACAACTCCTTTGAAACCAGGATTATTTGGTCCACATGCATACATCGGTATTGACAATCCAGCATGCAAATTCCATCTTTTCATTTGATGTCCACAAAGGTTACTAATTGGAACAAATCCTGCATCTTTAGTAACCTGTTCTGCCATAGCTCCGATTTCATGCCATGGCGTCCCTGGATGCATTTTTTCAATCGCTGCATCTCTTGCCTCCTTTGATGCCTTAATTTGTTCTGTATGTTCACCATTATTTCCAACTTCTATTGTCATTGCATTATCTGCTAAAGCCCCCTTTATGTGAACTCCAACATCTAATTTTACTAGATCACCATTTTGGAATATCATTTCTCTATCTAATCCTTCGAGAGGATCTTCTGAATGATTTGTTGTATAGTGTGCAGCAATATCGTTGACAGAAATAGTTACTGGGAAAGCAGCTTGACCCCCATGTCTTCTAATGAATCTTTCAGCAGAATCTATGACTTCATTCCATGTTTTTCCAGCAACAACTTCTCCCTTTATGCCCTCTAAAGTTCTTCGTGCTACGTGACCTGCATCTCTCCATTGCTTAAAATCCACTTCTTCCACCATTGCTGTACTTCCTTTGAACTCACTATTCCTTCTCTCAATACTTCGATGCTCGGTGGCTTAAGTGATTCACACACAGTCCACCAAGATATCAAAGTACTGGGAGTTTCTTGCAGACAATCACTATTATGTCCAATAACTTCATACTTTTCAGTAGATAAAATTTCGGCAGATTTTTTACAATTTAATATAGGTTTTGTGCCACTAATATTTGCACTAGTTGCGGTCAATGGTCCAGTTTTCCTTAATATTTTTTTAGCTATTTCATGACTAATGACTCTAACAGCCACCGACATTCCTCCAAGACGAGAATCCAGCCTATTTCTTGATTTTAATATAATAGTTAATGCTCCTTCAGGAAAATACTTTAGAATTTCAATAACATCATCGGGAACTTCTACAATTTCTTTAGCTTGTTCTATGTCACAAACTGCTATACTTAGGGGGAGATTATAATCTCTCTTTTTTATTTCATAGAGNATGTCAAGTGCATCAGNTTGTAATATACAACCNAATGCAGGTTGAGTTGTTGTTGGATAAACAATACATTTGCCCGATAAAACATGTTTTACTAATTGTTCCAATTAATCACCTACTTGATATGTTTACGATACAGAGGAGGTAAAGAGTATGCTTTNACTACAATTGTATTTACTTTTACATCNACATTCGACTGATGAGTATGCCTCTGTGAAATTCTAGCTAAATCATATGCACCATTGTACCAACCAACTATTGGAATAAGATAAATTAATTTTTGTAAAACCCTTTTATCCCACATTTCACTGGTCATTTCTGAACCATCATCAGACACTACTGCTATTCCAAAAATTTTCTGTCCTATTGAACGTGATAAATAAATNCCACTCAACCTCCAATAAAGCCAATGTGCCGCAAAAAAAACAAATGACATCACAAGAGAATAGTGAAAATCTGTAGAAGCCCACATACTAAGATTCCAGATATAAAAAATACCTCCTCTAGTAACAAATAAAAGTATAGTAGTTATTACTATAACATCTAAAATAAAAGAAGCTAACCTATCAATNCTAGAAGCAAATATCGTTCCCTCTGGAATGTCTTTATGGCCATCTCTATCAGAGACAATTGCTTTAGCTAAAGTTCCACTACCTGTATTGATTGATATTGGTGATTCATGGTCTTTCATGNNGTCTTCTCCAATCACTCGCAGCACATTATCAACCTCAATGTTATGTTTGAAAACTTTCAAAAAAAATCTAATAAAGATATATCATAATCCAGTGATGATTATACGCAGAGTTTGTTCGACGTNTCATTATTGAAGGTGGGCGATGAATGTGGGATCGGTTTAAGAAGTGGAAAAAAGACTCCACTGAGAAGAATANCTGNCCATTATGTCAACATATTAACAGTGCGAGTGCTGAAACTTGTTCATCATGCTCATACCAATTAAATAAACCAAATTATAAACAAACCTCAAACATAGAAGAATCTGAAACAAATAATTTATTTGATGAATTAATGAATGAATTCGAAGAAGAAAAAGAGACCGAAGTTATTGACTGGTCAAAAGCCACATTTAAGATGGATGATGTTACAGTTGATGTCAATCAATATTCTGAAGAAGATTCAGTCATATTAAGCAGTAAACCGAACTTTGCTATGGCCAGTACTACTATTGAATTACCTTCCAATAAAGAAGAAATAGAAGAAGATTACGAACTTAAACCAGAAGATGCACCTGCCTTTTCAACTAAATTTGAGATACCAGATGAGAAACCCGAGGAACTAGAAGAACCTACTAATGAACCAATAGCCCTTATTCAACCTACTTCGGGCACACCTGATAACGTNCAGGTGATGGAAGCTCAGAATATTTCAGAGAACATCGATGATATCGAAATACTTCAACCAGCAGANTTTGATGGTGATGGCGTTGTAGATATTTATGAAGAATCGTTCTATGAAGAAGAAACAACAATACAAGTTATTGAGCCAATAAAAGAACCAAAAAAAGATGAACCTGCAGTTATTGAAACATCTCAGTCAGAAGAATTATTGCCTCCAGCACCTGCAAATTTACCGCCCCTTTTACCTTCAAAAGAACTAAAATCAACACCTGTTAAAGAAACTATAGATAAAGAAGAAAAAATAGTTTTACCTTCAGCACCTATTATGCCCTTATCCGATGCAAATGATGCTCTTTCAATATCAACTAAACAAGTTACATATTGGCCCTGGACTCAACAAGAAGAGTGGGAATTTCCCAATCTTAAAGAGCAAGTACTTGCAGCAATGAGAGCAGCAATCGATAAAAATATAGCACATGCTACTGTACTAATTGATGAAGTAGGGCCACATTTGGGCAATCAAACTAATCTTATTTATCCTATTGGTAAGCTTTTGGATACTATAGGTAGGCCAAATGCAGTCGATAAAATGCTTAAATCTGCCATAAACTCATTACCTGGAGATCCTAATGTAATTCAAGCAAAGCAAAAATTACGCCCTTAGAAAAACTAATTTTTTACATAGGTATGATGTACAATAACACCTGCGTCATACTAAGATGCGCAGGATTACCTCATCAATAAGAATCAATGATAATCTTGTTTTAAGGCCTGCATCAACTAACTATGCTTCAGGATTAATTGAAGCATTCGAAGAAACATGGCCAGAGGTAGGCTGGGCGATGCCTTGGATAGTTACAGAAAAGCCATTTGAATCTCAAATATATAATTTTATAGAGGATACAGAAAGCAAGGGCCGAAAAGGTCTCCTTCATCATTGGATAATAGTACGTCCTTGGGACGACACTGTACTTGGATTGATTGGATTTGATAGAATCACCAGATCAGGTAAGGCAATTTGGAATCTTGGTTATTGGATTCGTAGTTCTGAGCAACAGCACGGTATAGCACGATTNTCTACTAATGCTGTATTGAATTGGATATCAGAAGGAGGCCCAATATGTATAGAATTAAAGGTTGATCCAAATAATATTCCTGGTCATAGAACAGTTTTGCGAATAGTCAAAGAATGGAATGGCGAGAGATATATAGAAGGAGATTCAGCAATAANTATTTCTGGAATAAGGACATTACATCATTGTTACTTAGTAAATATTATCTGATATTTGTATTCTACTTTAATATAACATTTGAAATCTAAGTGACAACCCCATGTATTAAAAATAACGCCAAGGTGAACTTATGTCAGATTATAAACCACATCAAAATCTTCCAGATTTAGATGAAGAAGAAACAGATGAATGGTTGGAATCACTTCGNACAGTATTTNCCGAACACGGATCAGAAAGAGCAAGAATGCTATTGCATGAGTTGATGATAGAAGCTGAATTACTTTCTGTACCAATACATAAAACTTCTAGAACGCCCTATTTAAATTCAATTCCAATTAATCAACAAACGCCATACCCAGGTAATCTAGAATTAGAAAATAAGATTCAAAATACAATATTATGGAATGCAGCCTTGATTGTTTCGGATGCAAATAGGAGAATAGATGGTATTGGCGGACACATATCTTCCTATTCTTCTAGTTCTACTCTTTATGAAGTCGGTTTTAATCATATTTTTAGAGGTAAAGATTACAATGGAATAGGAGATGCATTATANATCCAAGGCCACAGTAGTCCTGGAATTTATGCTAGAGCCTTTTTAGAAGGCAGACTTTCTCGTGACCAACTAATTAATTTCCGTCAAGAATCTTTCAATGATGGACTATCTTCATATCCTCATCCTAGATTAATGAAAGATTTTTGGGAATATCCTACAGTTTCGATGGGCTTAGGCCCATTAGGTGCTGTAATGCAAGCAAGGTTTTGGAANTATCTTCAGATGAGAGAGTTAGCAGATACATCAGAAAGCAGAGTCTTTGCATTTCTAGGAGATGGTGAGATGGATGAGCCTGAGGCGATTGCATCGATTGCAGTCGCAGGTCGAGAGAAATTAGATAACTTAATAGTAGTAGTAAATTGTAATTTACAAAGATTAGATGGTCCAGTGAGAGGAAACTCAAGTATAATCCAAGAATTAGAAGGATTGTATCGAGGCGCAGGTTGGACAGTAATCAAGGTATTATGGAATTCTGGCTGGGATAAATTATTAGAATCCCCAAAAAAGGGAATAATTTTACAGAGAATGGAAAAAATAACAGATGGTGATTGGCAAAGAATGAGCACTTTGGACGCACCTAAGTTCCGCGAAGAATTTTTTTCTGGTAANGAAAAATTAGTTAAAATTGGAAATTCACTGTCTGATTCTGAGATTTCACAATTAAAAAGGGGCGGACATGATCCTCTCAAAGTGTATTCTGCATACAAAACAGCAGAAGCAGCCGATGGTCCAGCAGTAATATTAGCACACACAGTAAAGGGTTGGGGCATAGATTCCTTTGANGGGAGAAATTCGACACACCAAAAAAAGAAAATGAGTTTAGATGACTTATCAGCATATAAGGAAAGATTAGGTTTAGAAATAGAAGAAAGCGAATTAGAAAATAGNCCTTTTTACTCTCTAAATAAAGATTCAGATGAGTATAATTATTTGATCTCAAAGAGAAATGAATTAGGAGGTTTTTTACCATCAAGAAACGCACCAAAAATAGAAATAGATTTACCAAGCAATGATATTTATTCTGATTTTAATGAAGGAACACCAGAAGGGCAAAAAGTATCTACAACGATGGCTTTTGTCCGCTTACTGAGAAAAATAATGAAATCAGATATAGGAGATAAAGTAGTTCCAATAATACCTGATGAAGGTAGAACTTTCGGTATGGATCCACTATTCAGTGAATTTGGTATATATTCTCATCAGGGTCAAATTTATACTCCTGTAGATCATAAAATGCTTCTTAATTATAAAGAATCAAAAGCAGGACAAATCCTTGAGGAAGGCATATCTGAAGCCAATGCCATAGCATCATGGATTGCCAGTGCTACGTCATATTCACATGCCAATGTCCCTACATTACCATTTTATACATTCTATTCGATGTTTGGCTTCCAAAGAGTCGCTGATCAAATTTGGAGCGCGGCTGATGCACGCGCTCGAGGTTTTCTAATGGGTGCAACTGCAGGAAGAACAACCCTAAATGGAGAAGGATTACAACATCAAGATGGACATAGCCTTCTTATTGCTTCAACTGTCCCATCTTGTAAAGCCTGGGATCCTGCTTATGCATATGAATTATCGACAATCATAAAACACGGTATAGATGAAATGTGGGGTCAGGAATTAGACGTTTTTAATTATATTATGTTATATAATGAAAACCAACAACAACCTCCTAAGCCCAAAGGCGTAGATCAAGGAATAATTAAAGGAGCATATAAATTAATTAAATTAGAAGAAAATGCCAATATGAAAGTTAGACTACTCGGATCTGGTCCAATATTGAAATATGTAATAGATGCACATAATTTATTAAAATCAGATTTTGGAATAGATTCAGAAGTTTGGTCTGTAACATCTTATGGTGAATTAAGAAGAGAAGGCCTTAATGTCCAGCGTAATAATGTATTGTTCCCTCAAGATATTAGGAAATCATATGTTGAAAATTGTTTTCGAGATAATATGCCAACTATTGCAGTCTCTGATCATATTTCAGCAATACCTGAAATGATTCAGAGATGGATTGGTGGACAATTTATTGTCCTAGGAACTGACGGATATGGCCGTTCCGATACAAGAGAAGCATTACGGAAATTTTTTGAAATAGATACAAATAATATTGTTTTAGGTGCATTATCTGCTTTGGAAAAGGAAGAGCAGATACCAGTTGGTAGTGTTGAAAAAGCTGTAAATTCTTTAGGTATCAACAGAGAAAAGAAAGATAAAACTGAGTGAAAGTCATGCGAAGATTTGTTAATTGGTTTCGAAACTCTTTCCGTATGATTTCTTGGATATTTTCTACCACATATATTACATATAGACGACTTCCTGAAAAATCTCAAAATGAAATATATGAAATCGCTAAAAATCCTAGTAAATGGGGAAATTCGATAGAAAAGGCATGGGATATTTCTAAAATTTCTGCAGAGCATTTTAAAAATACATCAGAAACTCTCGCAAATATTGTAATAGGAAGGAAAATATCAAAAAAACGCCGCAAAGAAGCACAAAATGATTTGGCGACATTAAGTGTACTCATACCTCCTTTACGTGTATTTATGATTCCAGGAAGCCATATATTGTTAGGAATACTGGCAAGAGTTACTCCTTGGAGATTAATACCGGATGATTGGATCCCAATCAAGGCTCTAAAGAAAATTAGAGAAGAAAATACAGATTTACAATTGCAAAAAGAAAGTAAAACAATTACCAAACTACTCAGGAGAAAGAAGAAGTAACACTCTCATCATTTAATGAAAAATTATTTTTAAGCGCTTCTTTGATAGTTATCCAGTCAGGAGTTGTACCATCAATCCATTCATACCTATGGCCAGGTATTAGACGCCAGTCTTCAGGCAATGAACTAAGCAATTTACGAGCATTTTTCAAACTATTTATTTGTGCAACTGGATTACTTCCAGGCAAATCTACTCTTCCAGAATATGCTGTAAATAATAAATCTCCAGCATGATATATTCCATGACCATGAAAAGTCACATGCCCTGGAGCATGACCTGGGGAATGAGTCACTTTGAGCATAACTCCTCCTTCAGACCATTCTATAGTACTATTTGGTCCATGTTCCCATGTATGTGTAAAGTCTACCTTGCCAAATAATTCACCATTAACAGAGTCATTTATTTCAGCATCTTCATGTCCAAAAACCTGAATATTCGGGACTAATTCTAACATTTTTTTATACCCCCAAGTATGGTCTCGATGTGTATGTGTATATAGTAAATGTGTTGGGCATAAATCTTCATTCTTTAGTACAT
>NHGE01000001.1 GCA_002172375.1 Euryarchaeota archaeon TMED129
TCCAATACTTTGAAGATTGCGGATTCTGGACTTACTTGGAGAGGCAAAGATAACATTATGGAGTTTTTTAATATTGATACCTGTACTAAAAGTTCCATAAGAAGCAACAATGATAGCGTTGTTTTCTTTTTCGGTTATTTCTCGTACCTGTTCTCTCTCGTCTGCATCTACTCCTCCATGTACAAAAAATACCTTTCGGTTGTCACCCTTGTTTTTATTTATCTCATCATAGAGTATGGCACCATGTGCTTCGACTCTTGCAAAAAGAATAAGAGTGTTGCCTTTAAGATCAAGTGCTAGATTTTTAATGAAACGATTTCTCTGTTCATGTGAGATAAGATATTCTATCTCATCATTATAGGTTTCAAATGTTTGTGGAGGATGTTTGAGAACAAGACACTGAATATCAAGTTGTGATAAGTGTCCTTGTCTCATCAACTCATCAGTTCTTGTCACTTTGTATGAAGGACCAAACAATCCCTCTAAGACCCACTTATGCGTCTGTGTGCCGTCTAAAGTTCCTGTGAAACCAAATCTATACTTCGCATGATGAAGTTTAGTCATAATCTGTATCAAAGATTTAGACTTGAATAAATGTGCTTCATCGCCTATAATACAACCATAGTCTTCAAAGAAAGATCGTTCTAGTTTATATACAGATTGCCACGTTGTAATTGTCACTGGAGCTTCATTACTTTTTTCTTTACCAGAATAAATTTTGTGACAATATGACTCAGCATCCCAACCATAATCCAGAAAATCCTTGTACATCTGCTCTACAAGGGATGTCGTTGGAACAACTAAAAGGATTTTTTCTCCTCGGTCTACATAATATCTCACTAGAGAATAAATCATCAAAGATTTGCCTGAAGCAGTGGGGCTTATCAGTAACTTTCTATTATGCTTTAGAGCACCGTATACTCCCTCAATTTGGTATTTACGGGGAGTGTGAGAGCAAATAGAGTACATGTAATCTTTGACACCCTCCATTGAGATATTATTATTCTCTTCAAATGGAGTGCCGTAAAACTTATTATCTTCAAACTTATAAGTGTATCCATAGTTATCGCAGAAGGATACAATCTTATCTAACAGACCAACATAGATCTGCTTAGACCGCATATCGTAAAGATGGATTTCTCCATTCCAGTTTCTACCACGATACTGCGGCATAAATTTTGCATTAGGAACCTCAAACTTAAAGTGATCTCTAAGTTCGTATTCAATATGAGGTTCAGTATTAATCTTTAAAAATACTTCGTTGGATTTAGATATAACAAGATTTGCACTAGTGTCAATCACATAGATCCATTCATCTACGAATATTTATTACATATTGGTAAACCTATGTTCTAACATAATTCTGTAGAAATGATCTCGCATTGCTAAAAGATTTTCTTGCTCTACAGGATCACCACCTGACCATTTTTGACAGGCTTGCGATAAACCAGTATGAATAATACGAACTGCTTCTATTGGCAATTCTAATTGATAGTACTGTTCTTCGTCTTCCATTTGATTACTTAGTGTTTTGTATCCAATTTTTGATACTAGACAAATCCCACTGACCATAATGATCTGGAACGTCTTCATTATCCATGAGAGACCATAATGACTCCATTGATCTATGACTACATAACCCCACTAGTCCATCAAATAAGTTATCTTCAAATTCTAATGAGGTTGCATGATCCCAAAATGGAGTATTGTATTTAGATCCAGACTGATACAACCATAGCAAATAATTTTGTATTTTCAACACATAAGAAAATATTTCATCATAAACTTGTCTCTTAGTCATTCTTCCTAGCATATAACTCAAATACCTGTTGGTTGCTTGTACATATGCTGGATTTGAGTTTGCTTCTAAAGGTTCCAAGAACATCAACTTATTTCCATTCAAACAAACTCTATCATCAATTATGAATTGATTTGATATGTAATTTGAAAAATTTAAATTGTCAGTGGAGTCAATTCCAAAGAGATCTTTGAAGTTTTCTCTTGCTTTCTCTACCGATGTTATGTCTTTGTTGAACAGATATCCATGAGAAACAGAGTCTATATTTGGAATTCTAAAACACCATCCATCAGGAGTTGCCACACAATCTGTCCAATGAAGATCATCTTCTTTTTCAGAACTGCCCAATAATACAGAATTAACTGGATTTGTAAGAGTAGTATGATTATCAAAAGATGTTGGTTTACCTGAACAATCAATAATATAATCTGAGTCTACATCATTGTAATTTTTTATATTTTTTTCTACTACTTTAAATTTGTTTGATGAAAGGATAAACTCCCTAAACTTATTGACATCATAGTGTGCTGCAGAATAACCCATACCAAAAGGGTGGAAGAATTTGTCTTTCTTCTTTCCCCAATTTTTATACATGATCCCATGTTTTACTGTGGCATCAAACGGATTATCTGCCCAATCAACATCAAAAACTATAGATAATAAATTCATTATTCCAGGAACAGTTCCTTGTCCCACCCTCTCTGGTGGCAGATTGGGATCATGAATAAGTTCCACTTCCCAATCAGGCATATTAACAAATGAATAATATCCCTGAACTGCAGCAAGTAAACCAGCAGATCCTGCACCAATAACAGATAATTTTTTCATCCTAATCCTGCGTTAAACCTCATAAACTCTATTGCGTTTTTGATTTGATATGTGCGATTAGTAATTTGTTTTAGAATACTTTCGATGTATACTAACATCGTATCATAGTAGTCTATCTTTAAACACACTGTAGACAATTTCTCATCAGCATCAAGATACTTTTGCATCGTATCTTTATCACGAATTTTTTTAGGAAATGGATTTTCTACGTATACATCAGGATCAGCTTTACCACTGAAGTACTCGTATCGTTCGTGTCGAATATTCTTTCTTTGTTGCTCTGCTTTCTTTCTCATCAGAAAGATAGTGTTGTACATTTCAAAGTACTTCGCATGGAGAGTGGGAATATTTGTTGATTCTGTATGGAGATTGTCCATATCAATTTTAGAATCTTTTTCCCACGTCTCTTGAAGTTTATCAAGATCGATCATAAAGTGTTGCCACGCATATCCGATAGTGTGTATATAGTATACTTGAAACTTACTTCTGCTGTAAAGTACTCGATATCTGTATCAGTTGCATCAAAAGATATAGTTGATAAGGAATATGGAAATACATCTCTAAAAAATACCTCAAATTTAGGAACAAGATTATTGCTCAGTATCTGAAGTGTAGCATCGGAATAGATGTTTTCACCTCTTTGTGCAAAATTTCCTGTAATCTTTCCAGATTTATCTAAATCACTCAGTTGACTTAATTTTTCTGGGTATCCAAGACCTCTAATCCAGTTTTGAATTTCCATGAAATTAAAAAGATCTTCATCAACTAAAAATCTTAGAGTAAGATCTCCAAATTGAATTTTGTCACCAGGGACATCAATATCTTTTAAGTAACTGGTTTGCTGTGCAATACCAAGATCTAAAGATGGAATATTTGCTTGATTGCAGAAAAATGCCGCAGCAGGACTTCTCTTAAGAGCAAACTTAAAACCAGTTGGTGATAAGAAATTTCTATTCTCGATCGGAGTTCCTGGTCTCTCCGCAGGTTTTTTTCTGGTTGGCATGATTATTCAGAAACTACAGTGGCATTAGAAAAATGCTTGGGGGCGTAAGTTACACCATTCTTAGTAACGGTGGTTGCTTTGTCTGCATTAGCATCAGACTCGTTAGTATACACCTTCCTATCATCATAGGTCTCAGTCCATCTATTGTCACCCTTATAGTATACATCACCAATAGTTGGGTTCATAACACTTGGTGTTTTAATGTGAAAAGGCATGTTACTTAGTTCTCTACATTCTTATTTAGATAAAAAAAAGAGGGTCCCGAAGGACCCTCCAAATAACTCTTGTGAGTATAGATCACATGAGGTTCTTAACAGTAACTCTTCTGTAGTAGCGGTTGCTGTTAACACGGAGACGACCTGCTCCAGCAGTGGTTCCTTCAGCAAATGGGTTTGCGACCATGCCGTAGCGGGTCTTAAAGCCAATCTTGGGCTGGAAGGTGTTCTCTCCAACTGCACGAACCATCTGAAGGGGAACGTATGGGCAGTAGAACAGACCTGCGTCATAAGGGGAAGTACCCTTATAACCAACAACGTAGTACTGGTTAGCAGCAACGTTTGCAGAATATGGGTCGATGTAGACTCTGTACTTGCCTTGCAGGATACCTGCGAAGGTGTTACCAGTGTCATCAACGTTGAGGTTTGCATTGAGTGCAGGGGTGTAATCAAGTACACCAGCCATGGTCAGTGCGGAGGCAACGTCTGCCGAGCACATGATCATGTTGCCCTTCCCTCTACGAGTTCTTTGTGCGATTGCGTTCGCATCTCTCTCGATTTGGAAAAGAAGACCCTTGAACTTCTCAACACTCCAACGTCCGTTTGAGTCGATGTCAAGATCGAACTCACCAGCAGTTGCGGTGTTAGCAGCAGCACCTGGTTCAGCAATCTTGTAGATGGTTCTGATTACTTCACGGTTGATCTCAGCAAGAATCTCAGTAGAGAGAATGTTTGCGAGTTCAGCCTCAGCATTCAGACCATGGATTGCCTTGAGGTCCTGTGCCAGTTCCAAGGAGTACTCTGCCTTGAGTGCTCTGGACTTCGCAGTCACAGTAACTTTCTCAATGCTGAATGCCATCTGGTTGAAGGCAGTATCACCAGTGCCGCTGAGTGCTTCAGCATTGGCAGTGGTCATGCCCTGACCGACATCATATGCGGTCGAAGATGCAGAACCAGTTGGGTTCAGTGCAGCAGGGTTAGTACCAGCTTGTGCTTGGGTAGTACCCAGACCAGCATTAGGATCAGACTCACCAGCGGTGAGACTTCTACCTGCGTTCTGACCAGAGAACGAGGTATCTGCTTCGTCGAAGAATGCTTCCGAACCACCTTGGGTGGAATACTTGGAACGCATTGCGAAGATAAGTCCAGTAGGACCGGACATTGGTTGAACACCTGCGAGGTCATATGCGACCAGGTTAGGCATAGAACGTCTGATCAAGGAGATCAGAACGGGGTCGAAACCTGCGACAGGTGAAGCACCTGAACCCGAGAAACCAGCATTGCCAGTTGAGGAGGGATCGGTGTTTACGTTTGGTTGCTCAGACAGGAATGAACCTGAAGAAGCAAAAGCTTGTTGTTCTCTAAGGAACTTTTCTTGGTTTTCTAACAGGACTGCGGTCACTGCTCTCTTGTGATTGTCATCGATTTTATCGAGACCCTCATGGTTGAGGAGAGGTGCCCACTTTTCCTGCAGATGCTCGGATTGGAACATTTGCTGTTTACCTTAATAGTTTACGGTTTGATTTAATGTTAAATTCAGTTTTTGTTGCTAAAAGAACCCAGGGTTCTCATATATGCAGCCATTGAATCTGATACTGAACCAGCAGCAGAGTTGTCTACACCTTCAGAGAGGGTTTCGGTTTTAGCACTGGAAGTCTCTTTCTTAGAGTTGAAATACGACTCCTTGAGTGTTTCCAGTTTGCCACGATATTGATCTTCACTCTCAAACTCTACACTTTCGGCAAGTGAAGCGAGCTTCTCTTTCTGAGTAGACGCAAGTCCCTCAGAAACGTCATCGAGGATTCCATCAGCTACCGACTCAGAGAGACGGGCATTGAGGGAAACATTTTTCTCAATTTGCTCGTTGAGTTTTGTCTCCATATCATCAAGTTTTTCTACCATGCTTTCAAGCACATCATATTTTTCTTCAGGGATAGTTACATAATGTTCTTCAAAAAGACCCTTCATTCCGGCAAGGAATGATTCGGTCATTTCGGTCTTAAGACCAGCTTCAACTGCGAGTGAGTTCTCTTCAAACCACTCGTCAGAAACATACTCAAGATAAGAATCAACTCTTTCTGCGAGTGATTCTTTAGCAGCAGCAACTTCTTCTGCAAACTTCTGTGCGTTTTCTGCTTCCAGTTGCTCTTTAATTTGAGCAACTTTAGCATTGATTGCTGCTTCAAAAATAGTTTTTGCTTTTTCTTGGAATTCTTCGGAGAGTTCCTCACCAGCGATCAGAGCATCGATGTCCTCTTGAACATCATACTCAGCAACAACTTCCTCTTCTGTAGTTACTTCTTCTTCAGAAACAACTTCATCTTCGGTAGTCTCAGCTTCAGCAACAACCTCATCGGTGGTTGCCTCTTCTTCTTCGATGGTTTCTTCAGAGGAAACTTCTTCCTCTTCTTTCATGCCCTTCATGGCATCAGCAGGTTTTGCACCTTTGTTTACAACATCCTTAACTTGCTTAAGGGTGCCGCCAGGAGTTTTCAGCTTTGCTGAATCATCATCTACTTTGTAGTTTTCTGGTGTAGGACCACCCAAATCTTCATAGGAGGCAGGGGTGCCACCAGTTGTGAGTTTGGGCATAGGATCAGCAGGCTTTGCTCCAGCGTTAACAGCGGTGCGGGATTGCTGTGTCTTTACTTCCATTTCTTGTAAATTCTTGCCACTAGACATTAGAACTCTCCGTGTTTTTCCGTATTAAAACTATATTTATTTATAAAATTAAAGATTAGATAAGAAGTCATTGAATAAATTTAACTTATGCTCATCTAATTTTCTTTGATCTACTAATGTATTAATTCTCTTTCTGGTTTGTTCTGCATACTTTTCACGCAGAAGTCCACCATCCCAAATCCACTCTTTTCCTTCCATAATTCCTTCAACAAATGCATCAGGAGCAGAAGGATCAGCAACGATATCAGCAGCAGTTGCTAACATGAAGTCGTCACCGACAATATTGCATCCCTCTCTTGTCATTTTGAGAGATCCAATTCCTCTAGAAGAAACACCGAGTTTTACTCCTTCTTCTACGAGGTTTGCAGCAATTTTGCCCATCGGAGTTCCGAGGATTTTTGCCTTACCAATGAAGTTATCTCCACTTTCTCTTAATGAGACAATTTTATGTGATACTCTATCGAGGTTAACGGTAGGACCATCGGGGTGGCCAAGTTCACCAAGTGCTCTGCCAGCATTGACATGTGCTTCATTATAACGAGAAACTTCACGACGAAGAGTTTCCATAGGATACATACGACCATTGCGGTTCTTGATGTTACCCTGAAGGAAAACTCCCTCAATATACAGTGATTTCTTACCAGACTTGGTGGTCTCTACAAGGAATTTTACTGATTCAATTTCTTCTCTAATCAGTTTCATTAGGATGCTCCTCCGCTTGATTGTACTTGTTGATAGTGAACTACTCCAGTTCCGTCACCAAATGCGGCAACCATAAAGGAACCTCTCAATTCTGCATGTCCAATCACATTTGTATGTGCATACCCAACACCATAATCATTATCTACTACAATTCTTGTACTGAAATAACCAGCAGAACCACCAGAAGTATCTACAGAAGAAACAATTTTATGAGTAAAATCAAGATAACTTTGTCCCGTTACTGATAACGTGACCGCATCTCCTGCTTCAAAAGGAGAACCAGTTCCCTCAGCAAAATCAATGACTGTTGTTGTTCCTGTAGTAGTAACACCAACAACTTTATTGGATTTGACAGAACCTAATGCAATAACTTCTGCTTCACCTGCATGAACATAATAATCTGTTGCTGCTGCAGTTGGAAGAGTTCCAATAGCAACGTGACAACCTGCACCTTTTGCCACGACCCTCAATGAGTCTGACTGCTGAAGGGTTGTATTAACACCCCTTCTATTGGCTGCATTAGCAATCGCAAAAGAGGAATTTACTCCTACCGGTTTATGTCCCATTATTCTTTAGAGTTCATTTATAGTAGTTATTTATAAATTAGACACCATCGGTGGCTTCAGGTGCTTCATCCTCTACTTCGATTTGATCCTCTCCACTGAGAAGACCATTCGCAACTAGTGGACGGAAAGCATCAACTCTCTCTGCAGCTTTTGCATAGAGAACATCTTTAATAGAATCACTAATTTGTGATGGTGACTCATCACTAATGATCATATCTAAAAGGTCATCCATTTAATTGTATAGTGTACGACTATGGGTATTTATATCTCCCCACCCTTAGGCATTTCAATAGGTTCTGCGGCAGAAGCATCAATCTCAGGTTCCATTTGAGGTTGACCTAAATCCATACCTGCTGATGGATCTAAAGGTTGACCAGTGGCAGGATCAATTGTTGCAGGATCAGGAATTACACCATCCTTAATCTCTTTTGCAATCAACTTATCCTGTTCAATAATCTCAATGTCAGTCTGACGCAAGATCTTGCGGCGGACATAATCCTGAGAATAATACTTACCGATATATGGTTCTGCAGTTTGAGCAAGAGTCAGTCTCTCATTGAGAAGTTCTGCTTCTTTCAGTTCGGAGAAGTGGTTATCATAAAGGAAATCATACTGAATATGCTCACTCATAATCTCCCAATCTTCAGGAGTAATTATGTTCTTCAGGAGTAATTGGGTCTTCAGCATGTCATTAAACATGTTGGAGAATCTCTTTCTCAAACGACCCACAAACTTAGTGAACTTGAGTTCGTCTCTTAGGATCTCAGAAGATCTCCCCAAGTTAAACCCACCTTCGCCATCCATTCGTGATGGAGGGACGTTAAGTGAACGGTAGAGTTTCTTTTTAAA